>DASQCY010000396.1:0-4010 GCA_035634495.1 Allostellaceae bacterium | reverse complement strand
TTCCTCTTTGTTTGCGTTTACTGGTGGGGCGAGGGGAGTGGCGGCGCCGGTCCGGTCGGCTGATCCACCGGTGGCGATAGAGGATCTCCCTGTCGTTCCTCCCTTGCGAGCGGCGCTGCGTTGCCGATGTCCGCAATGCGGCAAGGGCCGGCTCTTCTCCGGGCTTCTGAGTGTGCGTCAAGCATGCGAGGTTTGCGGGCTCGACCTGTCGGCGCAGGACGCCGGCGATGGCCCGGCGGTTTTTGCGATCCTGCTGCTTGGAATGCTTGTCGTCGGTCTCGCAGCGCTGGTCGAGATCAATTTTTCGCCACCCCTCTGGTTGCATCTGGTGCTGTGGACGCCGTTGATCCTGATCGGCGCAGTGGTGATGTTGCGTCCGCTCAAGGCCGGGTTGATCGCGCTGCAATATCGTTATCGCCGGCTCGGTACCTCGCCGCCGTCCTGATACTTGGATCTACTGTTGGCCGGCATGACCCGGTTTCGCCCACTGTTCTGGCCGACCGTATTTACCGTGCCGGTGGTGCTGCTGTTGCTCGGGCTCGGCTCCTGGCAGATCGAGCGGCTGTTCTGGAAGCGCCAGCTGATCGCGCAACGTCAGGCGGCGCTGGCGGCTGCTCCCGTCACCGCCCCGCGCAGCTTGGAAGAAGCGCGCGGCATGGAGTTCCACCACCTCACCGACGAGGGCGTCTTTCTGCACGACAAGGAGATCTTTCTCGGCGCCACATCGGAAGCTGGAAGAAATGGTTATCAGGTGCTGACGCCGCTCCAGGAGCCCAGCGGCCGCATCGTTTTCGTCAATCGCGGGTTCATCCCGGCTGAGCTCAGAGATCCGGCTAAGCGGTCGGACGGCCAGATTGCCGGGGCGGTCCGGATGGCAGGATTGCTGCGGCTGCCGCCGGCCGAAAAACCCGCCTGGTTTCTGCCAGACAACCGCGCTGACCTGAACTACTGGTTCTGGATCGATCTGCCGGCGATGGCCATAGCCGACAAGCTCGATCTGGTCGCACCCTATTATATTGATGCCGATGCGACCCCAAACCCAGGAGGCTGGCCGAAGGGTGGCGTCACCCGCCTCGAGCTGCCGAACGACCATCTGCAATATGCGATCACGTGGTTTTCCCTGGCGGTTGCGCTGATCGTCGTCTATTTCCTCTTTCACCGCCGCACCGCGGGATCGGGATGACCGCTTATCGTCAATTAGAGGCGTTATTTCGCCGGATCGGAGCGATCGAGGGAGCGATCTCGATGCTCCATTGGGACGCCGCAGCCATGATGCCTGCAGGCGGGGCCGCGGCCCGAGCGGAGCAGCTCGCGACCTTGCGGGTGATCACCCATCAGCATCTCACCGCGCCGGAGATCGGCGACCTCGTGGCCGAGGCTGAGAGTGAGATCGACGCGCTCGATGAGTGGCAGCGCGCCAATTTGCGCGAGATGCGGCGGCGCCGGGTGCACGCAGCGGCACTGCCGGATAGGCTCGTCGAGGACGAGTCGCGCGCTTGTTCCGAGTGCGAGGCGGTGTGGCGCAATGCCCGAGCGCAGAACGACTTCGTTGCCGTCCTACCCCTGCTAGAGCGGGTGCTGCGCTTGGAACGCGAGATTGCCGCGATCAAGGCCGAACACCTCGGAAGCAGCCCTTATGAGGCGCTTCTCGACCCGTACGAGCCGGGCGGGTCGGTCGCGACGATTGACCGGCTGTTCGATGAGATTATGCGCTTCCTGCCGGATTTGCTCGAGGCGGTCCTAACCCGGCAGGCGGCTTTTCCGTCGGCGGCAGCCCCTTCCGGACCCTTCCCGGTCGAGCTGCAGCGCCGGGTCGGGATGCGGCTGATGGAGCATATCGGCTTCGATTTCGCGCGCGGACGGCTCGATGTCAGTGCCCATCCGTTTTGCGGCGGCACACCCGACGATGTGCGGATCACGACACGCTACGACGAGAACGATTTTGCGCGAGCGCTGATGGGGGTTCTGCACGAAACCGGCCACGCCCTCTACCAGAGGGGTCTCCCCGCTGAATGGCGCCTGCAGCCGGTCGGCCGCGCTCGCGGCATGGCGGTTCACGAGGGCCAGTCCTTGCTGCTTGAGATGCAGGTGTGCCGTAGCCGCGCCTTCTTGACCTTTGCGGCGCCGATCCTGCGCGAGGCTTTTGCCGGCGTCGGACCGGGGTGGGACGCCCAAGCGCTCCATCGGCGCCAGGTCCGCGTGCAGCGCAGCCTGATCAGGGTCGATGCCGACGAGGTTACCTATCCCGCTCACGTCATTTTGCGCTATCGCCTGGAGCGGGCGATGATCGCCGGCGACCTCGTGCCGGCGGACCTCCCCGGCGCCTGGGCCGAGGGGCTCCGTCAATTGCTCGGTATCACCCCGACCAACGATCGAGAGGGGTGCCTGCAGGACATCCATTGGTATGACGGCGTCTGGGGTTATTTCCCGACCTATACCCTCGGCGCGTTGATCGCGGCGCAACTGTTCGAAGCCGCTCGCGAGGCCATCCCGGACGTGCTGGAAGCGATAGCGCAGGGCGAATTCGCCGCGTTGCTCGGCTGGCTCCGCGAAAGAGTTCACTCGAAAGGATCGCTGCTGTCGACGGCAGAGCTGGTCGAGAGCGCCACGGGCCGGCCGCTCGGGACGGCGAGTTTCGAGCGCCATCTGCACGATCGTTACCTCGGTTAACGCAACCACCCAGGCAGCGGGGGCGTTAGCGAGACAACACAACAGGTTTGGGGGATGCCGTGTTCGACAGTGCCCGGGAACTGGAGGCTTGCGGTGCGGATCGCGATGCCGCGATCGAGCGGTTCGCCCATGTACGCCGCGAAAGTGAAGCGTTGACGGTCAATCTGACGCCCGAGGATCAGTCGATCCAGTCGATGCCCGACGTCAGCCCGACCAAGTGGCACCTTGCGCACACGACCTGGTTTTTCGAGACCTTCATCCTGAGCCGGCTCAACGCGAGTTACCAGGTCTTCGACCCGGCTTTCGCCTACCTTTTCAATTCGTATTACGAGGCGGTTGGCCCGCGGCACCCGCGACCGGAGCGCGGGCTGTTGTCGCGTCCGACGGTCGATGTCGTCGCCGCCTATCGCGATCACGTCAGCACGGCAATGACACAATTCGTTGAGGAAGCCCCCGAGGATGCCTGGCGGACCGCGGCTCCCCTGCTCGAGCTAGGGATTCAGCACGAGCAGCAACATCAGGAGTTGATCCTGATGGACATCAAGCACGTTTTCTCCGTGAACCCGTTGCTGCCGGCCTATCAGGCGCCGCGGCCCCAAATCAGAGGGTCCACGACACCACTCGCCTGGGTCGAGTTCGCTGGCGGGCTCGTGGAGATCGGACATAGCGGGTCGGCTTTCTCCTTCGACAACGAGACGCCCCGCCACAGAGTGTGGCTCGAGCCATTCCGTCTTGCCACGCGTCCGGTCAGCTGCGGGGAGTACCTCGGCTTCGTAGAGGCCGGCGGCTATGAGGCGCCGGAGTTCTGGCTTTCCGATGGCTGGGCGGCGGTTCGCGAGCAGGGCTGGGATGCCCCGCTCTATTGGTCCCGCGAATCCGGTGAGTGGTCCATCTTCACGCTCTCCGGCCGCTGCCGGTTGAACCCGGCCGAGCCCGTCTGCCACATCAGTTTTTACGAGGCCGACGCATTTGCCAAATGGGCCGGGAAACGCCTGCCGAGCGAAGCGGAGTGGGAGATCGCCGCCGAGCGTCAAGCGGTCGCGGGGAATTTTGCCGACAGCCGTCATTTTCACCCGCGCGCCGACGGGGCGGAGGCACCGGCCGACGAGAAGCCGGTTCTGCGCCAGATGTTCGGCGACGTATGGGAATGGACGGCCAGTCCCTATATCCCCTATCCCCGCTTTCGTCCGGCCTCCGGTGCCGTCGGCGAGTACAACGGCAAGTTCATGTGCAACCAGATCGTCCTGCGGGGCGGTGCCGCGGTGACCCCGGCCGAGCATGTTCGGGGCACCTACCGCAACTTCTTCCCGCCCGCGGCGCGTTGGGCCTTCGCCGGGTTG
>DASQCY010000395.1:0-6858 GCA_035634495.1 Allostellaceae bacterium | reverse complement strand
GTCTGCCGATCGGACGCGGCGGATCGAACTCCGTTGACCAAAAGAAGTGTGCGATGCCGCTCACCTCGTGCTTCGCGACCAGGCAGTTCGGCGCGCCACCCGCCCGATTGTACAGTCCAACGGCCGAATAGTTTTCCTGATGGTTTACCATCATCACGCCTTCCGTCCCCGGAAAGGCATATTTCATCGCAGAGAACCAACGGCACAGCGCCGCGAGTTCCCGTTCGGTAAATTCGTACTTGGTTGGCGCCGGGTCAGTCCGCGGCGGAACACCCCGCACCGTCAATGGGAAAGGCACAATATTGGTTTGCTCGGACACTTCGTCCCGTTCGCCCCCGATTATCTGGCCGCGTCGTAAACGGCCGTAGTCCCGCTTTCCCCGCTCGTACGCGCTTTCGACTCTATCGCTTCGTTCCCGATGCCGGGCCGCGGCAAGCGAGACAGCGGAGCTTTTGCCAACTACTTATCAATCGGTGATCGATACAGCGCGCAGACCAATTTCGATTCAAAAAATACTATCGGAGTGCGTTTCCGAGTCAATCGAGCTCATAAGCGCAACGCGGTTTTTCTGCCAACTGTGATCAACCGGCAACAGTGACAGATAGGCGACAGTCTCTTAAACTCCAAGTTTGGTCGGCCGGCGCGACCCGCAAGGAAGCCCCTGACCACTTGGGGTTTCCGACTTTCCTTCCGCTACCCCTTATGGGGACGCGCTGCACGAGCCGGACCTTCTATCGCCCACGGCCTCAGGGACAGCGCCGAAAATCTCCGCCAAATCAGCGGTCTCTCCGAATCGCCACGCTTGACCCGCCCACGCTGTTCTGTTACAGAGCGCAACGATGCTGACCAAGCGCTTCGAACTTCGACTTACCCGCTCGGCGTCCTGACGGACGCCGAGTTCTTGCTGTTCCCGGTCTGGGAACCCTCTCGCGCTCGGTAGCACTGATGCCTGCAACCCATTTGATCAACCGATTCGCCCTTCGCCTCACGCCGTCGGCGGACGATACGCGAGCTCTGTGGCTGCGACTTAGCGGCGGCCGGCGGCGCTGACGCCTGCTGGCTGCGAATCCTTCCGATCACAGAACCCGCCGTACTGGCGGTGTTCCCTACAGTCCCTACAGTTGGAGTGTCCGATGTCTGGCATGCCCATCCACAAATACCGCCCCTTCGCGCCCGTCGATCTGCCTGACCGGCGCTGGCCGATGCGGGTCATTGATCGGGCGCCGCAATGGTGCAGCGTCGATCTGCGGGACGGCAACCAGGCGCTGGTCGAGCCGATGGGACCCGACCGCAAGCGTCGGATGTTCGATCTTCTGGTCAAGCTCGGCTTCAAGGAGATCGAGGTCGGTTTCCCCTCGGCTTCGGAGACGGATTTCATGTTTGTCCGCGAGCTTGTCGAGCACCGGCTCGTCCCCGACGACGTTACGATCCAAGTGTTGACGCAGGCGAGACCCGAACTGATCAAGCGCAGCTTCGAGGCGATCCGAGGAGCGCGGCGCGCCATCATGCACCTCTACAATTCGACATCGACATTGCAGCGGCGGGTCGTCTTCGCCCTCGACAAGCCCGGGATTGTCGACATCGCGGTGTCCGGCGCCAGGCTCATTCGCGACCTCGCCGCGACGATGCCGGAGACCGAGGTGGTCTATCAATATTCGCCCGAGAGCTTTACCGGGACCGAGCTCGACTTCGCGGTCGAGATCTGCGAAGCGGTGATGGATGTCTGGCGACCGAGCCCCGGGAAGAAAACGATCCTCAACCTTCCCGCGACCGTCGAAATGGCAACGCCGAACATCTACGCCGATCAGATCGAATGGTTTGGCCGCAATATCCGCGACCGCGACTGCATCACCCTCAGCCTGCACCCGCACAACGACCGCGGAACTGCGGTGGCAGCTGCCGAGTTGGCCATAATGGCTGGCGCGGATCGCGTCGAAGGCACGCTCTTCGGTAACGGCGAGCGCACTGGCAACGTCGATATCATGACCTTGGCATTGAATCTCTTCAGCCAAGGCATCGACCCCGGCCTCGTGATCGGCGACATCGACGAGATTGTTCGTACCGTCGAGCACTGCAATCAACTCCCGGTTCATCCCCGCCATCCTTACGCCGGCGAGCTCGTCTATACGGCCTTCTCGGGCTCGCACCAGGACGCGATCAAGAAAGGTTTCGAGGCGCTCGCAAAGCGCAACGACACGT
Organism: Allostellaceae bacterium; assembly: GCA_035634495.1. Lineage (GTDB taxonomy): Bacteria > Pseudomonadota > Alphaproteobacteria > ATCC43930 > CGMCC-115725 > AP-15. The sequence goes on along the minus strand of DASQCY010000395.1, from coordinate 4,659 downwards.
TGTGGGAGGTTCCCTATTTGCCCATCGATCCGAAGGATCTGGGCCGCACCTATGAGGCGGTGATCCGGGTCAACAGCCAGTCGGGCAAGGGCGGTGTCGCCTATGTGATGAAAACCGATTACGGCCTCGACCTGCCGCGCGGGTTGCAGATCGAGTTTTCGAAGCAGGTGCAGGAAGTCGCCGACCATACCGGAAAGGAACTCACCAGCACCGACATCTGGTCGCTCTTCGAAGACACCTATCTGCGGCACGACGGCGTCGTTCTGAGAGACTACAACCTCCTCCCAGAGCCGCGCGCCGGCGAGCGGCGCATCGCCGCGACAATTGCCGTCGACGGAAACGAGCGCCACATCGAAGGCGTCGGCAACGGGCCGATCGCCGCTTTTGTCGACGCGCTCCGCCGCGATTGCGACATCGCGCTGAGCGTTCTCGACTATCACGAGGATGCGGTCAGCGCCGGTGCCGATGCTCAGGCGGCCGCCTACGTGCAGATCCGCGACGGCGGCGATGCGACGCTTTACGGCGTCGGCATGGACAGCGACATCGTCACGGCCTCGCTACGCGCGGTCGCCAGCGCGGCAACCCGCGTTCTCCACCAAACTCGAGGCCGCTAGCGGTAGCCTCAGGCCACGCGGTCGCCCTGCCTGATCTCGACCGTGCGGTTGTCGACCGCAGGCAGCATGCGGGCGGGATCGCGGGTGACGACGACATCGAGGACGGTTGGCCGGGTGCGCTCGGCGAGACCCTCGCGCAACGCCGCGCCGAGACGCTCGGGGTCCTCGACCCGGACGCCGCCACACCCCATTGCGCGCGCGATCGCCGCGTAATCCATCTCGACAAGGTCGGACGATTGGTAGCGGCCGCGGAACATCGCATGCTGCAACGCCTTGACATAGCCTGATGCGGCGTTGTTGACGACGACGATCGTCAGCCCCACCCCGGCCCGCCGCGCGGTCTCGAGCTCCCCCAACATCATGTTGAAACCGCCATCGCCGGTGATCGCGACGACCGGCGTTTGCGGAGCCGCGAGCGCCGCCCCGATCCCGCCGGGTAATCCATAGCCGATCGATGCCAGACCGCGATCCGGGATGAAATGACGCCCAGGCGACTTCGTGTCGTAAAGCAGCCCGGTCCAGTGGCCGGCAAACCCGCCATCGGCGACCAGAATGCTGTCCGCCGGCAAAGCAACGTTGAGCTCACGGCAGAGCCGCGCCATGTGGATTGGCCGTTCGCTCGAATCCAGGCGCGCTGCGGCTTCCTGCCGCCAGGCTGCCATGCGCACCGGGATTTCGCCGATATAATCCGTACGTGCGGCGCGGGCCCGTTTGGCATCGTCGGCGAGCGCTTCGGCGAGATCCTCGAGCCCGGCTCGGGCGTCACCCCACAATGCCACCGTGGCCGGGCGGCACCGCCCGATCTCCTCGGCGAGGATGTCGAGGTGAACGAGCGGAACCCTCTCCGGCGGCAGGGCGTAGCGCTTGGTCGCGATCTCGCCGAGCTTGCAGCCGACGACCAGCAGACAGTCCGAGGCTTCGATCAGCTCGTTTGCGATCCGTGAATAGCGGCCGAATAACCCGATCGACAGCGGATGGGTGCAGGCGATGCCGCCCTTGCCGCTCATCGTGTGGGCGATTGGGATCGACTGCGCCTCGGCGAGGGCAAGGAGCGCCTCGTATCCCGCCGAGAGGTGAATGCCGCCGCCGACCAGAATCAACGGGCGCTTGGCATGGACGATCAGCGCGGCGGCGCGGGCGATGTCGGCCCTGTCAGGTCGAATGCGGCGCGCCGGCGCGCTCAGAGTTGTCGGGTCGATCGCAAAATCCTCGGCGGTAAAGTCGTGCTCGCCGTGGCAGACATCCTCGGGAACATCGAGCAACACCGGCCCCGGCCTGCCGGAGGTCGCTACCGTGAAGGCACGGCGCAGCAGCTCGGGCACACGACTCGTCAGCTCGACCCGTATCAGCTCCTTGACAGCCGGCCGCAAGATCTCGGCCTGCCGGCATTCCTGCGTCATGTTCTTCCAGGAATGCGCACGGTTGGTGTCGCCGGCGAGCGCGATCATCGGGGTCCCGGCGTTCAACCCTTCGATAAGGCCAGTCACAAGATTGGTGGCGCCGGGCCCGAGTGTCCCGTCACAGACCCCGGGGCGGTTGGTAACCCGAGCGTAGGCCTCCGCGGCAAAAGCACCGCAGCGCTCGTCGTTGATCAGGAAGTGGCGCATGCCGAGCTGAGCCAGCGCATCGTAGAACGGCAAAAGCTGAAACCCGCCCATGCCGAACATCGGCCCGACCCCGGCCAATCGCAGCATCTCGGCGAGCGCGCGGCCGCCGTTCATGCGGCCCGCAGGTCGGTTGCTGATCCGCTCGGTGTCGGTCATGCGCGTCTCCCCATTCAGGCCGTTACCCGGCGGGTAATCGCAACGAATTCACGCGCCGCCATGCCGGGAACGATGCCAAGCGCGGAGGCGCGACGGTTGACCCGGCTCAGGATACCATCCTCGTAGGTCGAACGTGCGTCGCCGATGCGGGCGCTCGCCGCCGCGACGGTGCCGGCGGCGATGCCGCGAGCCTCGAGCGCCGGAAGGCGGGTCACGCCGGCCTCGTCGACGCCGATCCCGGCGTCGTTGAACAATGCGGCGAGCGCATCGTATTTGAGGGCGGTATCCGGCCGACCGCCGAGGAGGCCGCCGTGCGATCCGGTAACGACGATGGTCCCGATGTGCTCGGCACCGACCAGCGAGGCCGAATCGAGCGCCCACGCGGCAGGCGGTTCCGCGACCAGGAGAAAGGCTCCTTCCCGCTCGGGCGGCGGCTCGCGTCCGCCCGCCACGGCTCCCTGCAGCAAGGCCGCTGCGTCCCGGCACGTCATGCCGACGCGGCAGCCCAGAGCCCGTGCCGAGGCGTTGGCATGAGTCACGAGCCCACGCGCCATCATATCGCCGCCGTCGCCGATGCGCGCGGTATCATAGCCAATGGCCGCGGCCGGGATTTCGAACCCTTCGAGGTATTCGAGCCCGGCGATCCCGGCCTGATCGCGCCCGACCCCGGCATCGTTGAAAATCGCCGCGGCGACCCGGAGCTTACCCGCGAGGTAAGCGGCGTAGATGCCGCCATGTGAGCCGTTAACGACGACGGCACCCGCCGCCTCGGGCCCGACGCGGGTGATGCTGTCGGCGGTCAATATCGGCGGTAGTTCCGGCACGGGTCTCTCCCAAACTGGAAGACCTGCTCATCATAGCAGTGGAACTCGGGTCGAGAACAAGCCGGATCTAAGCCTTTGTCGGAACTCTCCTTTTCCCGCCGCAGGCGGAAAAACTCAGGGGAAAATTACATTCCGCGAGCGACATCGAAACGATTATTAGTTATAGATCAGCCACTTACGAGTTCTTTCCGACGCCATTTTGACGCATCGGCAGCGGAAATTTGACGATTCCATCGACGCTTCGCGCCTAGCGTTGCTCGCCGGCCGGCCGGGCCCGTTCAGCGGCTTGCTGGCGATAATTCTCGCGCTGCTTTTCGCGCCAGGCTGCACGCTCCTGCTCGTCGAGCTTGCCATCGTGATTGGTGTCGATCTCGTCGAAGCGCTCCCGATAGAGCGCGTCGCGTTCCGCCTCGGGCATCGCGGCCAGCTGATCGTAATAGGCCTTGCGGCGCTCGAGGCTCGTCTTCTCGGCTGTCGAAAGACCGGGCGCCGCCAGCTGCCGAGCGAGCCGCGCCTGACGTTGCGCCAGATCGCGCAGCCGGAAATCGCGGTATTGTTCGAAGGTGATCGATTCACTCACGACGGGTTGCGTCGCTACCCGTTGTGCCGCCGCCGGAAAATGCCACCACGCCGCCGCAACGAGGGCGATGATGGCGACTGCCATCGTCCATGGTCTCATCAACGATCTCCTCTTTCGGGTCCCCGCCCGTGTTAAGAACACAACGTGAACATTCTTGGCAAGCACTTTCTTTGGCGGTACCGATAAAAATCGGCACAGCGGGCGGTTGTGCGGCGCGAGTGGTTAACATGACATCGGCCGAAAAAGTCAAACCCGGGTTCAGGCTTGGCGAGCTCGATCTCGAGCGCCGGCTCGCGGACGAGGTGAGCTATCAGCAGAAGCTGCGCAAGCTGCAGCTCGCGATGCTCGAGCTCGAGGAAATCTATCGGGTCGAGCGGCGGCGGGGCATCATCGCGCTCGAAGGCTGGGATGCCTCGGGCAAGAGTGGTGCCATCCAGCGCCTCATAGAAAAGCTCGACCCGCGATGGGTCCAGGTCTGGCCAATCGGCCGACCCAGTCCCGAGGAGCAGGGTCGCCATTATCTCTGGCGGTTCTGGCAGAGGCTGCCGCCGCCCGGCCAGATCGCGATCTTCGACCGCACCTGGTACGGCCGGGTCCTCGTCGAACGGGTGGATGGCTTGGCGCGGCCGAAGGAGTGGCGGCGCGCTTATGACGAAATCAACGCCTTCGAGAAAATGCTCGTCGATGACGGCGTCCGCCTGGTCAAGTTATTCCTGCACACCTCCGAGGCGGAGCAACTGCGGCGTTTTCGCGAGCGGATCGAGACGCCGACCAAGCACTGGAAGATCAGCCCCGACGACATCCGCAACCGGGCGCGCCGGCGCGACTACCTCGCAGCACTCGACGACATGTTCGCGCGGACCTCGACGGCGGACGTG
>DASQCY010000394.1:0-2099 GCA_035634495.1 Allostellaceae bacterium | reverse complement strand
GTTCCCTGCACGCAATGATCGGGCCACAGAACCTGCTTGCCGTAAGCCAGGTCGATCGTATCGAACGGCTTCTTGCCGGGATGGCTCGACGCGAACGATACGTGGCCCGCGGTGTGCCAGTCCTGTGTCATCACGACATTGATGAAGCTCTTGGCGATCCTGTTGATCACCGGAATAACCTGGTCGCCATCCTTCACCGCAAGGCTGCCGCCCGGCAGAAAACAGTTCTGCACGTCGATGACCAGAAGCGCCGACGCATCGTCGGGCTTGATCGGGGTTGCCGCCGCAAGCTTGCCTGACATCGAGGTTGCAATCGCGCCTAAGCCGATTCCTGCGAGAAGATACCGTCGATCCAACATGATACCTCTCCTTGCGTCGAGCAAGAGGAGCGTAGCGACGGCGATGTGCGCGCGAAAGCCCGAATCGTCGGCGAATTTTCCCGAAAGTTCGAAATCAGCTCTTTGGCTGGATTCCGTCGCGCACCGCGCGGAACCGCGGAAAAGCGCTCGACCACTGGTCGCGCGGCGAGCTGCCGACGATACGCAGCATGCTCCCGCTGCCGAAGCGCAGCCATTGCACGACGGTCACGGAGGTATTGTCCTTGCCGCTGGTCGCATCGATCCGCGTCTCATATCCCGGCATGCCGTCGATGCGGACGGGTTCCGACATCGTGATCCGGCCATCTCGGACGCCGGGAATCTGGGTGACGGCTTGCTGCGCGAAGCGTGCGCGGTCCTCAGGCTGCGGCGGCGTCGCGCCAATGATGCCGATGACCATGAAGGGTGCCGGCTCAAAACCTGTCGTCTCGTCGCCATCGGCGAGAACCACGGCACCGCCGGGCGCCAGCGTACGTACGTTCTTGAAGTTGGCAAGTTCGGTGATTTTGAAGGGCATCAGGCCGAGTTGTTCGTCGACCGGAACTTCCTTGCGGATCACGGCGGACGCAAACATCTGGCGGACGGCATCGTCGGAGTAGATTTTGGTGGCGTTCTCCGGGATCTGCACGGCGACATAGCCGGAGAAGCTGCCGCCCGAGAGAATCATTGAATAGCGCCGAACCGTGGTCGGGCCGTCTTTGGCGGTTTCGGCCGTGTAGTAGGCAAGACCTGCGGCGGTCTCGATGCTCTCGGGCTTGACGCCCCCGGCGCCCGCCGGATTGGCGGTAAAGGCATTCTTCACCTCGCCATAGGCGTCCGCGGGCAGTTCGGTCACCAACACCTTGACGCTCTGGTCCTCCGACTCGAATCCGGGAAAGGACTTGGAGCGGACCAGGCCGACCAGAGGCGTCAGTCCGACCCTCGCGCCTTGCGGAAACATCGCCTCGCCGGCAAATGCGGGCCGTATTACGGCAGCGAGGAGCGCAGCGACGATCAGGGGTCGGAGGGACTTCATGAAGAACCTATGTGGCTTGCATTGAGGCCGTTCGATGGTCGGCCAGCACCGCCCCTTGATCACGGGCGCGGGCTCATCTGATCCGCACGCTTTTACCGGTTTTGCCGCCCAGATAACAGATGGCCCGAGGCCTTAATGGCCGGGCCGTGCTCTCCTGCCCGTCCATTGACGCGGTCTTGCCGGATCACCGCGTTGGGTTGCTCGCCCGCCATTATCTTTCAGCCGCAGGCCTTTTCATGGGGCTCAATTGCGGCCCGGTCCTTGCGGGCCGGTACCCCCCTCCTATATGAGGCTCACCGTCGCAATATCGCGAGTATTTGATCTAAGGGGGTTAAGGACCGGGGTGCCGTTTGGGCCCTGCCAACCTGCCGAAAAAAGAAGGATATGAGGACCATGGGAAAGGTCATAGGGATCGATCTCGGCACCACGAATTCGTGTGTCGCCGTAATGGACGGCAAGAACGCCAAGGTGATCGAAAATGCCGAGGGCATGCGGACAACTCCGTCGATTGTCGCCTTCAGCGATGACGGTGAGCGGCTGGTCGGCCAGCCTGCCAAGCGCCAGGCGGTGACCAATCCCGAGCGGACCTTCTTTGCGGTCAAGCGCCTCATCGGCCGCCGCTACGACGACCCGATGGTGGAGAAGGACAAGAAGCTCGTCCCCTACAAGATCGTCAAGGCGTCCAACGGCGACGCCTGGGTCGAGGC
>DASQCY010000393.1:0-3689 GCA_035634495.1 Allostellaceae bacterium | reverse complement strand
TCGGACGGCATTGCTCGTCTGACGCCTTTGGGCATTTTCTGCGGTCGACGTTCAGATCGTTGGCAGAATACTCAAGCAAACTGCGGATCGTGTGTGCCTCCGAACTCGAGCACGCTGCGCCTTGCCGCATTGCGAGGGTTCGCGGCACAGCCATAAAACGGCAACAATTTCTCAAGCGCCATCTTTTTTCGGTGCGGCGGTCCTCCATTTATTGCAGAATAACGGTGCAGTGTGACAACACTAGTTATGGGGGAAGAGGGAGAGAGCAGATGGCTACGTTGGACGAGATTGGACAAGAGAAGCAGAAGGTCTCCGAGCGCCTCGCGCGGCTCGACGCCGAACGGGAAAAGCTGGGTGCCCAACTCAATGAACTGGAAGTCGCCGAGCGCGTGTTGACACGGTTCGGAAGAGTCGAGACGACGATGAGACGCGGACGAGGACGACCCGCGCGAGCCGCGCCTACGCCGGCGCCGGCCGCCACACGCGGCAGAGCCCGGGCTGCGCAACCGGCACAGACCGTATCGCTGAGCGATGCCACTATCCGCGCCGTCCAGGCGCATGGCGAAGGCGCCACCCCCGGTGAGGTTCTCTCTTACCTCGCTCGCGAATTCGGCATGACGGTCAGGCCGAACCACCTCGGTATTGCGCTGCAGCGCCACCGGCGCGCTGGGCGGCTCGAGACTCGTGATTCACGTTGGTTTCTGCCGCAGCAATCAGCGATGACAGGCTGACGGCAAATAGAGGAATGTGAGGCGGCTGCATCCTCGGCGCTGCATCGGAGCTGCCGCGAAACGCTCCGACGCTGCCGCAAGTGCCGTCACCAGTAGTGTCGGAGCGAGGCACGATGCCCGAGACGCGTGACGGGCGTTCGATCGATGAGTGGATCCGCGTCGGGACGCTGGAGGAGCTAAAGGCGCGGGGGATGATCGTTGTCCGCGGCGGCGCTTGTCCATTGCTCGTCGTCCACCACCGGGACAGTGTCTTTGCGCTCGACAACAGGTGCCCTCATCTTGGTTTTCCGCTTCATCGGGGCTCCATCGAGGACGGGATTCTGACCTGCCATTGGCATCATGCCCGCTTTGACCTCGTCAGCGGCGGGACCTTCGATCTCTGGGCGGACGATGTCCCGACCGCCCCCGTCGAGCTCCGGGACGACGGTTCTCTATGGGTTTGCCGGCGAACGCGGTATGCCGATGGCGACGCCCATTGGCGCAATCGCCTGCGCGAGGGCTTGCAGCACGATATCGGTTTCGTCCTCGCCAAGGCGGTGCTGGGTCTCGGCGCCGGTCGAATGGATCATCGCGCGTTGGTTCGCGACGGCGTACTGTTCGGTGTCCGCAATCGTGACGGATGGGGTGTCGGCCTGACCATCGCCACCGCGCTCGGCAACCTCGTTCCGACCTTGCCGGAGGAGGAGAGGTACCTCGCCCTCTTTCACGGTCTCAAGAGAATAGCGAGGGACTGCGACGGGGTGCCGCCGCGCCGGGACCGCGAGCCGCTTGCAGTCGGCGGCGCGCGCCCGGTGCCGTTGCTCGGCCGTTGGCTCCGGCATTGGACCCAGGTGCGCCACCGCGACGGCGCCGAGCGCACTCTGCTGACCGCCATAGACGGCGGCGCATCGCCGAGCGAGCTCGCAGCGCTGCTGCTGACTGCCGCCACCGACCGTGTTTTTGCCGATGGCGGTCACGCTCTGGATTTCATAAACAAGGCATTCGAATGCCTCGACATTGTTGGCTGGCAGGAGGCAGCGGCGATACTGCCGACGGTCGTTCCTCAGCTGGTCGCCGCGCGCGGCGGCGAGGAACTGAATGCGTGGCGACATCCGCTCGACTTGGTGCGGCTGTGCGAGACGGCTTCGGCCGCGTTGCCCGATTTGCTGGCAATCGGCCGCGCCGAGCGGGGCCGGTGGCAAAGCCATGCCAGATTGGCGCGGCAGCTGCTCGGCGATGATCCCGAAGCGATCATCGCTGCACTCGCGGCGGCGACGCGTGCCGGCGCGACCGCGGTCGATCTCGGCCGCGCGCTCGCTTATGCGGCGGCGTTGCGTGTCGCCTGGTTCGGCACCGCGAACGAGCATTCCGACTGGGAGACGGCGCACCACGCTTTCACCTATTGCAACGCGTTGCACCAGCTCCTGAAGCGTGTCACCGCCGAACAGCCGGTGGAGTTGGAGAGCCCCGAGCTGCTGCGCGGCGTGATTCACGGGGCGCTGCGACTTTATCTAATCCGTTTCTTGAACGTGCCGCCTGCACGACTACCCGGTGAGGCCAACGACCGGCTCGGCGACCTGCCATGCGATGACGAGGAGTTGCGCACGGCATTTCTCGCGGCGCTCGATCGACAGGGATCAGTGCGTGATGCCGGCCGCCTCGTGGCCCGCTATCTGACGCTCGATCATCCTGCCGATAGGTTGATCACGACGCTGGCGCACGCAGTCCTGCGCGAGGACGCTGACTTCCACACCTATCAGATGCTCGAAGCCGGCGTGCGGCAATACCGCGAATGGGGCGAGAGCGACGAAGGACGCCACATCCTGATTGCGGTCGCTCGCTATCTCGCCGCCCATTCGCCGACCGAGCGGGCGCAGCTTCAGACTGCGATGGTGGCGCGTCGCCTCAGCCGGGGCGAGGCGCTGTACGAGACCGAGGTTGAGTCCTAATCGGCATCCAGGTCTCTAAATCTTTAGCAGCCGTTTGGCGTTACCGTTGAGCAACTTTTCCTTGTCCTCGGCGCACAGTGGCAGGGTTTCCGTCCACTTTGTTCCCGGCGGATTGTCGACAAACGGATAGTCGACCGAGAACAGGATTCGGTCGATCCCCATTTCCATCACGCAGCACAGCAACGCCGGGTCGGAAAAGAAGCCGCTGGTGGTGATGTAGAAGTGCTCGCAGAATACATCGCGGAAGCTCCTGCCGCCCCTACCGTCACGCGCTAGTCCCATGCTGATGCGCCAGAGATAAAAGGGTAGTCCTTCACCCATGTGGCCGAGGATGATCTTGAGACGCGGATAGGCGTCGAAGACGCCGCTCAGCACGAGACGCAGGCCTTGCGTCGCGGTTTCGACGGTGAAGCCCCAGGCGGCGCGCAACAACGAGGGATACTGCTCCACGTAGTCCTTGTAGTAAGCCTCGACGACGGCGGGGTGGGGCAGCGCCGGATGCATATAGAGCGGCACGTCGAGCGCTTGCGCCCGCTCGAAGATCGGCCAGAACCGCTTGTCGTCGAGAAAGAGCCCGTTGGTCAGGCCGTTCACCAGCGCGCCCTTAAAGCCCAATTTGGTGACCGTGCGTTCGAGCTCGTCGGCCGCCGCTTTCGGGTTCGGGGTCGGGATTGCAGCAAAGGCTGCGAACCGGTCGGGATGAGCGCGGACCGCCTCGTGGAGCCGGTCATTGGCGCCGTGCGCCAGGCGGACGGCGGTCTCCGCGTCAAGCTTCTGCAAGCCGGGGTTGGCATGCGACAGCACTTGCATGTCGATGCCGGCCTCGTCCATTTCTCTCAAGCGCAATTCGCCGACATCGTCGAGCCGCTGGACGATCCGCGGCGCATTGGTCGGTTCCTGGCCGACGGTGTGACGCTTCACCTCAGGGTCGAAATAATGCTCCTCCAGAGCAATGATGTAGGTCTTCGTGGCCATTGCGCTCCTCCACGGATGCAGGGTCGGGTTGCGGATTTCTAACAGCCAGGGGTCG
>DASQCY010000392.1:0-2801 GCA_035634495.1 Allostellaceae bacterium | reverse complement strand
GTTTTTCCGTCTCGCTCCAGACTGGGGGGTCTATCCGCTGGTTGGGCTCGCCTCCGCCGCCACCGTGATCGCCTCGCAGGCGGTGATCTCCGGCGCCTTCTCGATCACCCGTCAGGCGGTGCAGCTCGGCTATCTTCCGCGCATGCAGGTGCGGCACACCTCGGAGCGGGAAATCGGTCAAGTCTACGTGCCGGCGATGAACGGGATCTTGCTGGTGGCGGTCGTGGCGACCGTGCTCGGCTTCCGCTCCTCGGGCGCGCTCGGCGGCGCATACGGCATCGCCGTGACCGGGACCATGTCGGTCACAACCATTCTCGCCTTTGTCTATCTTCGCTGGGGTGCCGGCTGGCGCCTTTGGCAGCTGCTCCCGTTATTCACGGTGTTCTTGTTCGTCGATCTGTCTTTTTTTGGCGCCAACCTGTTGAAGCTGGCGGAGGGCGGCTGGTTCCCCCTGGCGATCGCCGGCATCACCTATACGGTGATGATGACATGGCTGTGGGGGCGAGGGCGCGCCGCTGCGCAGCGGGCGAGTGGCGCCTTACCGCTCGCGAATTTGGTCGAGACGCTCCGTCCCGACCGCCCGGTGCGCGTCCCCGGCACGGCAATTTACATGACTGCACGGGTCGAAAACGTGCCGACCGCGCTGCTGCACAACATGAAGCACAACAAGGTACTGCACGAGCGAAACGTGCTGATGAATGTGCGGACCGAGGACGTGCCAAGTCTGCCGGAGGCGGAGCGGCTGGAAATTCAACATTTTGGTCAGAATTTCCACACCGTCACGATCCGCTATGGCTTTCTTGAAGAGCCCGACATCCCGCGCGCATTGGCTCTGTGCCGCATTGGCGGGTTGCGCTTCAATCTTATGGAAACCTCGTTTTTTGTCCGGCGCGAGAAGATCGTCACCAAGCGTCGGTCGGGCATCATTCTGCCCTTCAAAAAGCTATTTATCCTTCTGTCCAATATGGCGCAGGACGCCACGGAATTCTTCAGAATACCGGTGAACCGGATCGTCGAGCTCGGCGGTCAAATCGAGCTTTAGGGTTTAGCCAATCACCCGAACCGCCGAACGTCCTCAGTGGATCTCTTCCTGCTCGGCGAAGGCCTGACGCAGCCGGGCGACCGAGAAGCCGGGCGCCTTTGCGGCGTCGATGATGACCTTCTCGCGGCGAGCGAGCAGCGCGACGGCACCCGGCAGATCCTTGATCGCCTCGGCCGGGATGACGACGGCGCCGTGCCGGTCGGCGTGGATGACGTCGTTTGGCGACACGATCATCCCGGCGACGCTGACCGTGCCGCCGAAATCGACGAGATGGACGTGGGCGTGCGAGGGCATGATCGAGCCGGCCAGGACAAAGAAATCGGGCGCCATTGCATCGAGATCGCGCACCGAGCCGTCGGTGACGACACCGGCGCAGCCGAGCCCTTTATGGACATTGCTCTGCACCTCGCCCCAAAACGCGCCAAAGCCTGCATCCGGGACATCGATGTCTTGGATAACGGCGATACTCGGCAGCGGAGGCGCGGCGATATGCTCGTAGTAGGCGAGCCGCACTCGGGTCGCCTCCTCCCGGCTGCGCGGGTGCGGCTCGCGCGAACGAATCAGAGCCGTCCGAGCAAAGGCAACGACGGGCTTCAACTCTGGGAAAGCGGCGACCAAGGGCCGGCGCGTGAAGCCGGTCGCACGGAGGGCCGGAACAACGAGCTCGAGCGCGTTGCAAATCGTTGGAGTATCGAACTCCCTCAAAGAACGGAGATCAGCGGCGTCCGGCAGCTGCGACATGGCGGTTTCCTCCGACATCGTTGTCGGGTTCCAGCCTTTATTGAGAAGGCCTACGCGCAGCAACCCTTTTCCGCAGAACGCCCGGGCCCGGTTGGCGGTTTAAGGGTTAGCTACCGATTTTACCGCCGACGATCAGTAGACCGAGGGGAAGCACCAGCGCGATGATGACGAGCATAATCGCAAAGCAGCGCTCGGCGCGGCTCCATCTCTTCCAGTCGGAGATCCAGTCACGCATTCAACAGCCCCCGCCAACCCCCGGACTGATCGATAACCGATAGGCGTGGTGAAAATTCGACCGAACTATGTCTCTGTAATGATAAAGAAAGCGTAAATTCGCCTTAAACATCGTCTGCCAGCCCAGGCCGTGGAGGCAAAGGACATGTACGAACCGGATCGGGTGAAGCGATTGGAGCGGCCGCACGGCCTTCCTTTCCGCATCGGCAAGTTGGGACATGTCGTTCTCAACGTGCGCGACGTCGAGCGGTCGGCACGTTTCTACACCGAGGTCCTCGGCTTTCAGATCTCGGACGTCTATCCGGAAGAGATGGTGCCCGGCGGCATGGTCTTTCTGCGCTGCAACCCGGACCATCACGGGATCGCGCTCGTCGGCTCGTTGACGGCGGAAGCGCCCAATGTCGAGCTCAACCATGTCGCCTTCGAGGTCGCAACCCTCGACGAGGTCATCAGGGCGCGTGACCATCTGCGCCGGCATGGGGTCAAGATCGATTTCGCCGGTCGGCGGCGCGCCGGTTGTCAGCTCGCGGTCGAATTCCGCGATCCGGACAATCACCGCCTGGAGATTTATTGGGGCATCGACCAGATCGGCAGCGAGGGGCATGTGCGCCCCTCGACAGAATGGAAGGGTGCGCAGAGCCTGGAGGAAGCCATCGCGGACCCGGTGCACGGGCAGGATACGACCCTTCACGACCCTACGCTGCTCGATGGTGAACAGAGACAGTCAGCCCGATGAAAGCTCGAAGGATATCGACGCGGTCCGTCGCCGATGCGCTGCATCGGG
>DASQCY010000391.1:0-3080 GCA_035634495.1 Allostellaceae bacterium | reverse complement strand
CAATGTCGCCCGGGTCAGCTTGAGCAGTTCCCGGTAATGCTCCACCCGGTTCGGTCGACCGCGAGTGAACTTGATCGAGCGCGCCCGCTTCTTCGCCGCGCGCCGGTGATCGCGCCACACCAGATTGCCGCCGATCAAGGTATCGGCATCTCGCAACAGACGCACCAGGACGCGAACTGCATCCCAGAGAAGGCTGCTGTCGCTCGGATCATGCATGAGTGCCGCGGTGACCGTGCTGTCCAACCGCACCACCTTGCCAGCCTCAATCTTCTCCTCCCGCGCACTGGCAAGGACCGCACTGCGCGGCGACAATCAAGATGAGAGAGGAGCGTCAATCTGGATGAGAATGGGCCGGGGTTGAACGGACGGAGCCGGGCGTAGCCCCGAGCGAAGGACGGTCATCTCCGGGGACGCACTTGCCCGCTCGGGCAGGTGCGGTCTGGCGGTCATGAGCGACCGGGTCGAGGTTCTGATTCGTCTCATTGTTGAGGGATCAGACATTGCCCGGCCTCCACATCACCGACCACCAGATGAGGCTCTACATGCGCTACCGACAAACCCATGGAACCGCCATTGCTGGCGCCAAGGCAGGCTTCAGCAGGGCAACCGGCTACCGGATCGAGGATGATCCGCGCCTACCCTCGCAGAAGAAAGCGCCGCGTGGCCGCCGGCGGCCGGACCCTTTGGCCGAGGTTTGGGACGGCGAGATTGTGCCGATCCTGAAGTCGGCGCCCGGCATCCGGGCCATTGCCGTGCTCGAAGAGATCCGGCGGCGCCATCCCGAGATCACCCTCGGCATTCGCCGCACGCTGGAGCGACGCATCCGCACCTGGCGAGCGCTGGTCGGACCCGAGCGGGATGTGATCTTCCGCCAGGAGCACGAGCCCGGCCGCCTCGGCCTGTCGGATTTCACCGACACGAGCGCACTCGGCGTCACGGTCGCCGGCGTCGCTCTGGGACATCGGCTATACCACTTTCGGCTCGCATTCTCGGGCTTCGAGCATGCCTGCGTCGTGCTCGGCGGCGAGAGCTTTGTTGCCCTGGCGGAGGGTCTGCAGAATGCGCTGTGGGCTCTCGGCGGCGTGCCGCACGAGCATCGCAGCGACAGTCTCTCGGCGGCATTCCGCAACTTGGACCGCGATGCGCAGGAAGATCTGACGCGGCGGTACCAGGGGCTCATGCGCGATTACGACATGACACCGACCAGGAACAACCCGGGTGTCGCGCACGAGAATGGCTCGATTGAGAGTTCGCACGGCCATCTCAAGAAGGCGCTGGAGGATGCACTGCACCTGCGGGGCAGTCGTGACTTTGACGACCTGCACGCCTACCGCCGTTTCGTCGACGAGATCGTTGGCCGGCGCAACGCCAACAATCGCAGGCGGATCGATCTGGAGCGGCCGACGCTGGCTGCGCTACCCAAGCGCCGGACCACCGATTACGAAGAGAAGACCGTCACCGTCACGTCGAGCGGCGGCTTCATCCTGCGCCGCGTCTTCTACACAGCGCCATCACGGCTTATCGGCCATCGTCTGCGCGTCCACCTCTACGATGACCGCCTCGAGTGCTTCCTCGGCGCAACACCGATGATGACGCTCCGGCGTGGACGGCCGCTATCCGAGAGAAAAGGGGGTCACGTCATCGATTATCGGCACGTGATCCACGCGCTGCGCAAGAAGCCGATGGCGCTCACCAATCTGGTCTACCGCGATCAGTTGTTCCCGCGCCCGGCCTATGCACGAGCCTTCGAGGCGTTGCACCAGAGCGTCGGTGACCAGCGCGCCTGCCGGTTGACGGTCGAGTTGCTGGCGCTCGCCCACGATCGCGGCTGCGAGGCTGAGCTGGCAGGGCTGATTGACGCGGAACTCGATGCGGGTCGGTTGCCAGATCTGCCGACAATGCGCCAGCGGTTCGCTCCAAACCCGGCGTCGGTGCCGGTGATCAAGGTGGCGTTCGTACCGCTCAGCACCTACGACGCCCTCGCCGCCGTCCATGCCATCAAACCAACCTCCACCCTGGAGGCCGGGGCATGACCACGACCAACACCATCGATGCCGCCCGCGTCGAGCTCTTGCTCAGCGAGTTGCGCTTACCGGGCATCAAGTTGATTTGGGCCAAGCTCGCCGAACAATCCGACAAGGAAGGCTGGCCGGCGGCCCGCTTCCTGGCGGCGCTTGCCGAGCACGAGATGGCCGACCGTGGCCGCCGCCGTATCGAGCGCCATCTTGCCGAGGCGCGTCTGCCCGCCGGCAAGACGCTCGCCACCTTCGACTTCGCATCCGTGCCAATGGTCTCGAAAGCTCAGGTGATGGCTCTGGCGGCCGGCGATGCTTGGTTGGAGGAAGGTGCCAACATCCTGCTCTTCGGCCCGCCGGGCGGCGGCAAGAGTCATCTGTCGGCAGCCCTCGGGCTTGCCTTGGTCGAGAACGGATGGCGCGTGATGTTCGTTCGCACCACCGATCTCGTGCAACGGCTCCAGGTTGCTCGCCGCGAGCTCGCTCTCGAAAGCACAATCGCCAAGCTCGACCGCTACGATCTGCTCATCCTCGACGACCTCGCCTACGTCACCAAGGATCAAGCCGAAACCAGCGTCCTATTCGAGTTGATCGCAGCCCGTTACGAACGCAGATCCATGCTGATCACGGCCAACCAGCCTTTCGGCGAATGGGGCAAGATCTTCCCGGACCAGGCCATGACTCTCGCGGCAATCGATCGCCTCGTCCATCACGCCACGATCCTGGAGATGAATGTCGAGAGCTATCGCCGCCGCGAAGCCCTCGATCGAAAGCGTGGTCGCGGCCGACCGCCAGCCCACGCGACAATCAAGAAAACAGAGACACCAGGAGACTGATCGACCTTCCACGTCAATCAAAGCGCTTGCCAAAACGACCGCCAGCGTCAATCATCGCATCGCTCGGCCGCCTCGTCTCATCCTGATTGACGCGCCGTTCTCACCCAGATTGTCGCGCTATAGACGGCAAGGCATCGTGCAGCCGACCGGCACCATATGCGTGGCATCCAGTGGCGGGGCAGTGTGGCCCATCCAAACTGGCTCATGGCGGAGCTGCTCAATAGTAGCG
>DASQCY010000390.1:0-1703 GCA_035634495.1 Allostellaceae bacterium | reverse complement strand
GTGTTGTCACGCAATCTCGAAAAGTCGCTGCATCGGGCTCTCGCCTATGCCAATGAGCGCCGGCACGAATATGCCACGCTCGAACATCTGCTGCTGGCGCTGACCGAGGATCAGGATGCGGTCGCCGTATTGCGTGCCTGCGGCGTCGATCTCGATCGGCTGCGCCGCGAGGTGCTCAGCTATGTCGATAATGAGCTCGGCAACCTCGTCGCGGCCCATGGTGACGACGCAAAGCCGACGGCGAGCTTTCAGCGCGTATTACAGCGCGCAGCGATTCACGTCCAATCCTCGGGCCGTGAGGAGGTGACCGGCGCAAACGTTCTCGTCGCTATGTTCGCGGAGCGCGAAAGCCACGCTGTATATTACCTGCAAGAACAGGACATGACCCGGTTCGATGCGGTCAATTACATTTCCCATGGCATCGCTAAAGCGCCGGGGCGTTCAGAAACCCGGCGCGTACAAGGAACCGACGAGGATGAGCGCGGCGAAAAGTCGCAGAAGCGCAATCATGACGCGCTTGATTCCTATTGTGTCAACCTTAACAAGAAAGCAAAAGGCGGCAGAATCGATCCACTGATTGGCCGCGAGGCGGAGGTTGAACGCACGATTCAGATCTTGTGCCGGCGGGCCAAAAACAATCCGCTTTATGTCGGCGAGCCTGGTGTCGGCAAGACAGCGATCGCCGAGGGCTTGGCGCGGCGCATTGTTCAGCGTGAAGTACCCGAAGTATTGCTCAACTCGACGATCTACGCCCTCGATATGGGCGCCCTTCTCGCGGGCACTCGTTATCGCGGCGATTTCGAAGAACGGCTCAAGGCGGTCTTGGCGGAGCTCGAGGCTCAACCTGGCACCATTTTGTTTATCGACGAAATCCACACGGTGATCGGCGCAGGCGCAACAAGCGGCGGGGCGATGGATGCCTCAAACCTGTTGAAACCGGCGCTGGCCGGCGGAGTGATCCGCTGCATCGGCTCGACCACCTACAAGGAATATCGCAACTATTTCGAGAAGGATCGAGCGCTCGTCCGCCGGTTCCAAAAGATCGACGTTAACGAGCCGACCGTCGAGGATTCGGTCAAGATCCTGCGCGGCCTGAAACCCTATTACGAGCGGCACCACAGGGTCCGCTATACGAGCGACGCGCTGCGCGCTGCGGTCGAACTCTCGCATCGCTACATCGGCGACCGCAAGCTGCCTGACAAGGCGATCGACGTTATCGACGAGACTGGCGCGGCCCAGATGCTGGTGCCCGAAAACCGCCGCCGCAAAACCATCACCGCAAGAGAGGTCGAGGCGTGCATCGCGACGATGGCGCGAATCCCTCCGAAGAGCGTGTCGCGCGACGATCGCGAGGTGCTGAGGAATTTGCAGCGTGACCTGAAGACGATGGTGTTCGGCCAAGACAAGGCGATCGAGGCGTTGGTTTCGGCGATCAAGCTGGCGCGCGCCGGCTTGCGCGATCCCGAGAAGCCGATTGGCAGCTACTTGTTCTCCGGCCCGACCGGGGTCGGCAAAACCGAGGTCGCGCGCCAGCTTGCCCGCGCGCTCGGCATCGAGATCACTCGGTTCGACATGTCCGAGTACATGGAGCGGCATACGGTTTCTCGGCTGATCGGCGCCCCACCCGGCTATGTCGGTTTCGATCAGGGCGGATTGCTGACCGATGCGATCGACCAGCATCCCCACAGCGTGCTGCTGCTCGA
>DASQCY010000389.1:0-3135 GCA_035634495.1 Allostellaceae bacterium | reverse complement strand
GGCACAGGCTTCCATCGCAACGACACACGGGGCTTGCGCCGCGAGAAAACCGAGAAGCTTCCCGCGAGTGATGCGCTTGCGAAACAGCACATGCCCGGCACTATCCGCTCCATGTACCTGGAACACGTGCTTCGCGATGTCCAAACCGATCGTGGTAGCCTGCTCCATGGACGCCTCCTTCGGTGGCAGTTCGACACCGTCACCTTGGCACATAGATGCCGTCGGGGGGCGTCCACCCCATCACCCAATTGAGCCGATCCCGGCGGGCATCGCGAACGGCAGGTGTGGGGCATGAAGACGCGTTCCTTGCGGTGAGGCTGAACGGCCGGTGTCGGATGCGAAAGCGGTCCGTTGCTGCCGATGATTGACAGCGGAGACTTTTGAGGCAGGCACTGAGCCGACATTGGGCGGAGCCAATCCATCCGTTCCGATTCAATGGACGTCGACGACCCAATGCGGGTGATATTGATTGAATTTGATCGCAGGGGGCGGGACAGTCCGGGCCGCAACTGTGGGGACGGCAGCGGGCAGGGGCGAAAGCGGGGCCTGGGCCGCTGGAGGAGCGGTGGATGCCACAGGCGCGGGTGATAACCGGGCCGGGGCTGCGGGAGAGGCGGCCGATACGACAGATGCAGACAGGGCGCTATAGGTCGCCGGCAAAAGCGGTGTCGGTGCGGCGGCGGGCGGCGCGTTCGCCTCGTCGGCACTGGACGCGCCGCCGGATAAAAAGGCGATCCCGATCCCGAGACCAAGGCCGACAGCAATCCCGACTTTCATGAAGGCCCTCCTCTCTCGGCACATTTGTTGCCGGGGAACTGTCCGAAATCCGAGCAGCGGAGAGAGCGCCGCCAACCCCGAGCTCTGGCCTCCGACGCTGTTTGGGCTAGGAGGCCGTAGGCCCGCCGGGCGTCAATATCGCGCGGCTGCGCGCTTCGGGCGAAAGTTCACGCAAAGTTGCGTAATAGGCAAGGTTGTGCTCGGCCGAGGCGTCATCGAGATCGATCCGATTGAGCCGCGCCGCCTCTGCGAGGTTTCCCCTCAATCCGTAGATCAGCGCCAGGGTCTGCCGCTCCTGCGGCGATCCGCCGGGTGCCAAGGCCACCGGCTGCAAGGTGGCTACGGCCGAAGCGTAATCGCCATTCAACGCAAGCGACAGAGCGAGATTGGTGGTCAGTGCCGGATCGTTCGGTGCGGCAGCGAGACCGCTCCGATACCACCACTGCGCCGCCGCATGCTCGCCCGAGAGATCCTTGGCGACCCCGAGCAGGAGGAGCACCTTGGGATTGTCCGGGCTCAGCGCATACGCCTTGCCGAGCGGATCGAGTGCAAGTGCCGGCTTGCCCGTCTTCAAATAGGCTTTGGCCAGCCCAACCAGGGCCGGCTGGTATTGCTGGTCGCGGAACAGCGCGTTGTTGTAGCTGACAATGGCTTCGTTGACTTGCCCCATCGCGAGCAATACATCGCCGGCGGCGGCAAGGGGGGCAGGATCTAGCGGGGCTCTCTCTGAGGCACGCCGGAAGACGCCGAGGGCATTGACGAGATCACCGCCGCTCTGCGCAGCGGCCCCGATGCGCATCATCGAGTCGTAGCTCGGCACGGCACCGCCGCCATCGCGCCCGTTGGCGCTCTGCAGGTCGACATGGAAGGGATCGGCGCCGCATCCCGCCAACCCCAAGACGGCCAAGGTCAGAAAAAGCGCAGAGACGCGCCTCATTCTGGGCCATGCCGAGCCTTGGCCCGGCACATGATGATGTTGTCGATTCAAGCCGATCCCCCTTAGTTAACCAAATTATGCAAAACTGTAGGGATCGCGTTTGGAATTTCAGCGTATCCAACAAATTCAATAGCTTAGACAGATTACGTTGGCGCTGCGCGGCATTCGACGAGCGAATCGGGGGTGAACCCGCTTATTTCGTCGCTGCCTGCACCTTAGCGGCGACCGCGCGCTCGATGGCGACGAGCGCCTCTTCGGCCGAAGCAGCCTCGGGACCGCCCGCCTGAGCCAAGTCGGCGCGACCGCCGCCGCCTTTGCCACCCAGCGCTTCGGCGCCGAGACGCACCAGCTCGACGGCATCGAAGCGGCCGGTCAGATCGGGGGTGACGCCGACGACGATCGCCGCCTTCCCGTCGGCGCGTGAGACGACCGCGACGACACCTGAATTGATGCGGCGCTTCAGGTCGTCGGCCAGCGATTTCAGCTCGCGCCCGGGGACGCCTTCGACAACGCGGGCATAGAAAGCGATTTCGCCGATCCGCTTCTCGGCCATTTTGGGACTGGACCCGGCATTCGCCAGCGCCCGGCGCACCTCGGCGACCTCGCGCTCGAGCCGCCGACGTTCCTCGACAACCCCGGCGATCCGTGCCGGCAGCTCGGCGGGGCTGGTTCGCAACGCAGCTGCAGCCTGCCGCAGAATCCCTTCCTCGCCGGTGACGAAGACTTCGGCTGCGGCACCGGTCAGTGCTTCGATCCGGCGCACCCCGGATGCGATCGCCGTCTCGCCGACGATCTTGAACAGTCCGATATCGCCGGTGCGGCGAACATGCGTGCCGCCGCAGAGTTCGACCGAGAAAGGCCGGTCTTCGTCCCCTGCTCCCCCCATCGCGACCACCCGAACCTCCTCGCCGTATTTCTCGCCGAATAGCGCCAACGCGCCCTCGGCCACGGCGCGGTCCGGCGTCAGGAGGCGGGTGCGCACCGCGCTATTCGCCCGAATGCGTTCGTTGACCTCCGCCTCGATTGCCGCGATATCGTCTGAGCTTAGTGCCCTCGGGTGACTGAAATCGAAGCGCAGCCGGTCGGGAGCGACGAGCGAGCCCTTTTGCGTAACGTGCTCACCCAGTCGCCGCCGGAGTGCCTCGTGTAGCAAGTGGGTCACCGAATGGTTCGCGCGCAACTGGCGCCGCCGCCGGCCATCGACCCTGAGCTCGACGGCGTCACCCTCCTTCACCACGCCGCGGGTCACATTGCCGAGATGGACGTGCAGGTCGCCCGCTTTCTTTATCGTGTCGCGCACTGCCAGCTCGGCGCCGCCGGCCGAAAAGACGATGCCGCTATCGCCAACCTGGCCGCCGGACTCCGCATAAAACGGCGTCTGGTTGACGATCAGCGCGACGTCGTCCCCGAGCACCGCCTCG
>DASQCY010000388.1:0-2503 GCA_035634495.1 Allostellaceae bacterium | reverse complement strand
ACGCGGATATGTGACGGGTTATCCGGACCATCGGTGAAGCCCGTGTCGATGACGTAGAGCTTCTTCTCATCGGGTGAGAAGGTGATGCCGTTGGGCTCCACAAAGTCATCTACGATTACTTTGATGTCGCCGGATTTCGGGTCGACGCGGAAGACGTTGTGCTTTTCCTGCTCGGGCTGCTCTTTGATGCCCTCATAGTTACCGCCGATGCCGTAGATCGGATCGGTGAACCAGATCGAGCCGTCGGAGGCGACGGCAACGTCATTGGGCGAGTTCAGCTTCTTGCCGTTGTACTTGTCCGCGATGACGGTGATCGAGCCGTCGAGTTCGGTCCGTGTGACGCGCCGGCCACCATGCTCACAAGTGATAAGGCGTCCTTCCCGATCGATCGTGTTGCCATTCGAATTCATCGACGGCTGGCGGAAGACACTCAGGTGACCGTCGTCTTCACAGTACCGCATGATGCGGTTGTTGGGGATATCGCTGAACAGCACATACCGGCCGGCCGGGAAATACACCGGGCCTTCGGCCCAGCGCATGCCGGTGGCGATGCGCTCAACCGCCATGGTACCGGCGAAGCCCGGGAACCCGGTTTGTCCGAAGGCGCCCTTGGCCTTTTTAAGCGACTCGACGTGTGGATCCGGATAACGACCGCCGGGCAGCGGCCCCAATGGCAAGGGCTCGCTCCCTTGGAGCGGAACTCCAGTTTCCCCGAGTGGCCGTTCGGCGGCGGTAGCTTTCAAGGCTGACGCCGTCGCACCGGCCGCTATAGCCCCCAAGAAGGCGCGTCTGTCCATCGTCTCCTCCTCTATGCGTTGATTCTGAAAAGCTGTTGTTTGCTGATCTCAAGCGGAACGAATGTGAGTGTGCCAAAATTTCGACGCTGCTGCCATTAGGTGCAACAACTCGCCCGAAAGCGATGTGCGGCGGAGTTGCGCTCGCTTCGCCAAAACGGACCCCTTGAGCGGAGACGGCGGAGATGCGGTGTTATCGGGACGGGCAAAGCACGGACCGGTACCAGCCACACGCCGGCTCTGTCGGGAGGCGCGGGGCAGCGCTGCGCCGGCCCTCGCCTGCACGAGCGCGTATCGCTATGGGTAAAGCTGAGAAGACCGAGTATGCCGCAGCAGGGCCCGTCTTCCCCGCATACCGGGAACAGTATTTCGCGGCGCTTTTTGCGGTGTGGGCCACAAGCCGACCATTCGCACAGGCCGCGCGACTACCTAACGGACACCTTGAGAGGTTTACAGCGCGGCGCTTCGGAATGAAATTTCACGTCGCAGCAGCACACTCGCCGCAATCACATGGCCCACTGCCGAGAGCAAGCGAGCGCACGGATGGTCGCCATTGCAACGATGGATCGCGGCACCTTGTCCGAGGGTGTTTGGCGGGCGCGATCTCGACGAGATTCGGAGATGGGATTCCCGTCAAATTCGCGTGAAGGCATCATAGGGCGGCATGGCGGTCCTTCCCGGACATCGAGTGTGAAGCAATTCACACCTGGGTTCGCCGAACCGTACTATTTTGGGGTCTTCGCACGGGCGAAAAAGAATAAAAGAGAGCCGCGCCGGGAGGGGAGCGCCGCGTTCAAAACCAACCAATTTCCGCAAAATGAAATCGGCATAGGAGGCTTTGATGACGTCCTCACTGATCGGCAAGCAGGCGGTCGTTGTCGGCGCGGGGATGTCTGGCTTGCCAGCGGCGCGGGCGCTTGCCGACTATTTCGAACAGGTGGTCGTGCTCGAGCGCGACACCCTCCCGTTCGTTGCATCGCATCGAACCGGGATCCCGCAGGGGCGGCATACGCACGCGCTTCTCGCCGGAGGGCAGCGCGCGCTCGGTGACCTCTTTCCCGGCTTTGAGCAGGATCTTACTGACGCCGGTGCGGTGCCGGTGAATGCGGGCCTCGACTTTCGCTTCGAAAGACCCGGGTACGACCCTTTTCCGGCGCGCGATTTTGGCTTGGTCGTATGCGCAATGTCCCGGCCGCTGATCGAGTTAACTGTCCGACGGCGCGTAGAACAATACAATAACATCACGATCCGCGAGCATTGCCGCGTTCAGGATCTCGCCTCGTCCCCCGATGGCGGCACGGTGTCGGCCATCCGCTTTGAGAACAGCGAGGCGAGGAGCGAGACTCTCGCCACCGATTTGGTCGTCGAGGCCTCGGGGCGCGGCTATCTCACCAATAGGGTCCTTGAATCTCTCGGCCGAGCGCCGCCCGAAGAGACCACCATCGGGGTCGACATCACCTATGCCACCGCCGTGTTCACCATTCCCGAGGATGCGCCGACCGACTGGAAAGCCGTGATCACGTTCGATGCCCCGGCTGAGGGCGGGTGTGCCGCGGTCTTGGCACCGTTGGAGCGGAACCGCTGGATTGTGACCCTCGTGGGGCGCCATGGCGAAAAGCCGCCGGCCGATCGTGATGGTTTTCTCGCTTACGCGCAGCGGCTTCGTACTCCAACCATCTACGATGCGATAAAGAAGGCGGAGCAGCTTG
>DASQCY010000387.1:0-2727 GCA_035634495.1 Allostellaceae bacterium | reverse complement strand
CGCGCATGTGCGCCGACCGACACCTCGGCGAAGCGCAGCGCCATCAAAAGCCCGACGCCCATCGGCGGGAGGAACAGGCCGATGCCGACGGCCGCGGTCTGCACGATGTCGAAATGAATCGGGTTGATGCCGAGCTTGGTCGCGATCGGGAACACCACCGGGATCAGCACGACCGCCGCCGGCAGCCCCTCGAGCACCATGCCGAACACCATCGTGATCAGCGCGACGCCCAACAGAAACAGCCAGTGCGTCGCTTCGAGCGGCCGCAACAGCTCGCCGAGCAGCAGCGGCACCCCGGTCACGCCCATCAGGTATTGGAAGATCGTCGCGACCGCGAGGAGGAAGATGACGACCGCGGTCAACACCGCGCTGTCGTAAGCGATCTGCAGGATCTGCAGCCAGCTGAGGTTGCGGTAGTAGAGCCGGGCGGCCAGCAGCGAATAGAGCGCGACGATCGCCCCCGCCTCGGTCGCGGTGAAGGCGCCGAGATAAAAGCCGCCGAGGATCACCAGCGGAATGACCAGCGGAACCGCCGCCTCGCGCAGCGCATGCAACAGGAAGACGAGGCTCGGCCGGGTGTCCTTGGGCCAGCCGAGAAGATACGCCTGGATCGCCACCAGGGCGCACAGGCAGGCGCCGATGACTGCGGCCGGCACGAACCCGGCGAGGAACAGCGCGACGACCGAGGTCGAGGTGACCTCGCCGATGACGATCATGAAGATCGCCGGCGGCACCAGCATGCCCATCGCCGTTCCGGCGGCGATCAGCGAGGCGCCGTCCTCCGGGCGGTAGCCGGCGCGGCGCAGCGGCGGCATCAAGGTCGAGCCGAGCGCCGAGACCTCTGCCATCTTCGAGCCGCAGATGTCGGAAAAGAAATAGGAGACGACGATGACCGACATACCGAGCCCGCCGCGCAGCCAGCCGACGAGGGCGCGCGCCAGGTCGACGAGCGCGTTCGACATGCCGCAGCGCTCCATCACGGTGCCGGCGAAAATGAAGCTGGGGATCGCCAGCAAGACCCAGTTCTGCGACGCGCCGACCAGGCTGGAGGCCAGCATTTCCAAGGAGCTGCCGCCGAGCACCAGACCGGTTACGGCCGCGGCGCCGAGGGCAAAGACGATCGGCACCGAGAAGGCGACGAGAATGACAAAGACAATGCCGGTGGCGGCAAGCAGCATGGCTCAGTCGTCTCCCGCCGCGGCGATGCCGGTCTCGTCGAGGCCGCCGGGATCGGGCAGCGGCGGCGGCTCGAACGCCGCGGCCAGGGCGTACAGTACGATCAGCCCGCCACCGACCGCCGGCGCGACATAGACCCAGGCGAGGTTGATCTCTAAGGCCGGCGAGTTGAGTGCCGAATTGACGATCGCGAGCTGGACGCCGTACCACACGGCGAGGGCTCCGAAGCCGGCGATCAGCACGTGGGTCGCCACATGGATCGGCCGCTCCGCCGCGCGTGGCAGGCGATGGGTCAGGACATGCAGCGTGAAATGCGCCCGCTCGGCGATGCCGATGCCGGCGCCGACCATCGTCAGCCAGGTCAGCGTGTATTCGCCGATCTCCTCGACGAAGAAGAAATTGAACGGGTCGAGATCGAGCCGGTCAGTGATCGCGGTGACGACATAGCGCATGAAGACGCCGAACACCATGTCGGCAATCGCCAGGATCAACAGCCCGGTCAAGACGAACTTCGGCGCCAGGAGGACGACATCGCCCAGCCACCCGCGCGGCTCAGCCCGCCCCCTCGGCGCCGGCGCAGTCATGCGGCCGGCACCCTCACACCTTGGTAGCGACAATCTCTTCCCACATTTCGGGGAACTGCGCCTTGTAGGCGGGCCACACCTTCTCTTCGGCGACCTTGCGGAAGGCGCCAACATAGGCGGCGTTGACCGCCATCCCCTTGGGCTCCAGCAGCTCCTTGGCCTTGGCGAGGTTGTCGACGCTTTCGGTTAGGTCGCGGACGCGCTTTTGCGCGGTAGCCGACGCGTCGCGGAACAGTTTCTGCTGCGCCGGGCCGAGCCCGTTCCACAGGTCGAGGTTCATCACCGCCGCGGTCGGGCCGTAATTGTGGTAGGTCAAGGAGCAGTATTTCGAGACCTCGTAGGCCTTCAGCGCCAGGATGTTGACGACCGGCAGGTCGGCGCCGTCGATGACCCCCGACTGCGCCGCCGGGATTACCTCGCCCCATTGCATCGGCACGGCGACGCCGCCCAACCCGTTGATCGTGTCGGCGAACACCTTGGCCGGCTGCACCCGCATCTTGAGCCCGCGCAGATCCTTGGGCTCGATAATCGGCCGCTTGTTGTTCCAGAAATGGCGGAAGCCGTAATCGTAGAAAAACAGCACCTTGAGCTTGTATTTGTCCTGGATGTTCTGGTCGAGCCGGGCGCCGATCTCGCCGTTGAACATGCGATAGGCCTGGTCGTAGCTGGCGACGAGATAGGGCACGAGAAAGACGCTCATCTCGGGGAACACTGTCGCTGCCGCACCGCCGGGGTCGCCCATCGCGATGTTGCCCGCCTTGACCGCGTTGATGATCTCCAGTTCCTTCGTCAGCAAAGTGCCGCCGTGGAACTCCATGACCAGCTCGCCCTTCGAGCCCTCGGTGATCTCCTTGGCCATCTCGCTGAACGCCACGGCCGATGATTCGGGCGGCGGCGTCACATGGGCGAAGATCAGCTTTTTCGGGGTCGCCTGGGCGAAGGCCGGCGCCTTGGCGAGCGAGAGCAT
>DASQCY010000386.1:0-7274 GCA_035634495.1 Allostellaceae bacterium | reverse complement strand
CCGACGAACAAGGTGACCGGCGGCTCGTTGCCGGCGCAGACTTGGCGATGGTTCATGCTCGCCGCCACGCAGGGGATGCCGGTGCGACCGCTGCCGGCCGCACCCGCACCTCCGCCGCGATTGGTCGCCGCAACACCGCCCGGCGCCGGGGTCGGGTTATTCGATAATTTCTTCGGCCTCTTTGGCCCGAGCCAGAGATGATGTCCCTGTCTCCCCGAGAGCCGGGGAGAGAGGGTCACGACGGGCTTGGTTACCTTAGCGGCGAGAACGACGCCGGAACGACGAGCATGTTCTCCTGCTTGATGAACATGCCGCGGGTTGCCGGCGGCCAGCTGCCGTCCTTGCGCGATTCCTCACGGATGCGGGCCCGCTCGTTGGCGTCCCTGTAGGCCCAGATATGGATCCACTGATTGAGCGGGCCGAGCTCGGTGTGGCCGGCGGCGGCCAATGGCGAGAGCTTTACCCGCCCTTCGATCCGCTCGGCCCAGCGCTGCACGACCTGCTGTGCCACGCCGGGCTGCATCGTATAGGTGCGGATCTCATAGACGTTGCCGTGCTGCCGCGGCGTGAAAGCCGGGCAGAACGGCGCGGCAATGACGATCTTGCTCTCCATCTCGACGATGAATTCCTGGATCTTTGGCGGCCAGTTCGGGATCGACTGCGACCGCACCCGGGTGCGGTGCTGGAGATCGTCATAAGGCCAGATGTGGATGATGTGGTTGAGCGGCCCGACTTCGGTATGAAAGAAAGCGCCGAGCGGCGATACCTTGACCCGTTCGGTCAGCGCCTCGCCAAAGCGCTTCTCGACTTCCGGCACCGATCCCGGCTGCAATCGATAGGTTCGCATCTCGAAAATCATCACTTCACTCCCTTTTCTGGGTTGGCACGGGTGACCTTAAAGCAAGAATCGCGATTAGGGTAGGCGCGCCAGTTTTTCCGTCAGGAGGTCAAAAAAACCGTCCGCGTCGACCGTGTTCATCATCCGGACATTGGGCTTTCTGCCGGTGACACCCCACCAGTCGACGACGGTCATGCCCATGGTCAGCGAACTCTGCGTCTCGACTGCAACATTGACTTCACGTCCTTGGAAGAGCGTCGGGCTCAGCAGATAGGCGATGACCGAAGGGTCATGGAGCGCGGTGGCGCGCGTGCCAAACTTGGCGCGACGGTTTCTTTCGAAAGAGGCCAGCAGCGCAGCGACCGCCTGGCCGCATCGATTACCGAGAGCGCGTAGCGCGTCACGCCGTGGCCCGGTGGTTAGTAATTGATGTGTGACGTCGAGTGGCAGCATCGTAATCGTGATGCCGCTTTCGAAGACGGCCGCGGCAGCGTGCGGGTCGACATGGATGTTGAATTCGGCGGTCGGCGTCACGTTGCCGAGTTTGAAACAGGCCCCACCCATAACGACGAGTTCGCCGATCCTCCCAGTGATCTCCGGCGCTTTGACGAGCGCCATGGCGATGTTGGTCAAGGGTCCTAATGCGCACACGGTGATCGTGCCCGCCTCGGCTGCGCGCAATGTCTCGACGAAAAAGTCGACGCCGTGCTGCGCCTGGAGTGCTATTGTCGGCTCGGGCAATAGCAGCCGGTCGCGGGCGGTTTCGCGGTGAATGTGCTCGGCCGTCGCGAGCGGGCGCAGGATCGGCCGTTCGCAACCAGCATAAACCGGGACAGCGGCGCGCCCCGCCAGCTCGCAGACCCGACGCGCATTGCGCTCGGTTTGCACAAGAGGCAGGTTCCCGGCGACGGCGACGATGCCGAGAACCTCCAGTTCCTCGGGCGTCGCCAACGCCAGCAGGATCGCAACCGCATCGTCGATGCCCGGGTCGGTATCGATAATTATCCGGCGCGGCATTATTTTTCGACGCGCTCGAACGCTGTCTCCTACCGCCGCAATACCAGCAGCTTTTTGATCTCGGCGATGGCTTTGGCCGGATTCAGGTTCTTCGGGCAGGTTCGCGTGCAGTTCATGATCGTGTGGCAGCGGTAGAGCCGAAACGGGTCTTCGAGCGCGTCGAGCCGCTCGCCGGTCGTCTCGTCGCGGCTGTCGGCGATCCAGCGATAGGCCTGCAATAGCACTGCCGGTCCGAGATAGCGCTCGCTGTTCCACCAATAGCTCGGGCACGCCGTCGAGCAGCAGAAGCACAGGATGCACTCCCAGAGACCGTCGAGCTGTGCGCGCTCCTCTTCCGACTGCAGCCGCTCGCGGTCGGGCGAGGGTGGGCTCGCGGATTGCAGCCAGGGCCGGATCGAGTGGTACTGGGCGACAATGTGGGTCTGATCACTCACCAGATCCTTGACGACCGGCAAATGCGGCAGCGGATAGATCCGGACCGGCCCTTTGATGTCCTCGATCGCCTTGATGCAGGCCAGAGTGTTGACCCCGTCGATATTCATCGCGCAGGAGCCGCACACGCCCTCGCGGCAAGAGCGGCGAAAGGTCAGGGTCGTGTCGATCTCGTTCTTGATCTTGATCAGCGCGTCCAAGACCATTGGGCCGCAGTCGTTGAGATCGATCTCAAAAGTGTCGATGACCGGGTTTTTCCCGTCGTCGGGGTTCCAGCGGTAGACCTTGAACCCGCGCGTTCGTGTGGCACCGGGCGGCCCCGGGACAGTTTTACCGATACCGATTTTCGAGTTCGCCGGCAGGGCAAATTGAGCCATTGAGGACGCTCAGAGCCCGCCCAATACGGTACCGTCACCCCCGCGCAAGCGGGGGCCCAGGGGTCCATACGCCCGAGTCTGCGGCCCTTGGATTCCCCCCTTCGCGGGAATGACCAGGCACCGGCAGTAGCTGAAATTGCTGAGTAGCATACGACCCAATTCGTCAATAGACCCGCGTCTTGGGCGGGAAAGTCTGCACCTCGTTCGACAGGGTGAAGAGATGGACGGGTCGGTAGCCGATCTCAACCACCCCGCCACCGTCGAGCCAGACGAGGGTGTGTTTGAGCCAGTTCTGGTCGTCGCGCGTGGGGTAGTCCTCGCGCGCGTGGGCGCCGCGGCTCTCGGTCCGGTTCTCCGCCGAGTGCAAGGCGACGACAGCCTGCTCTAGCAGGTTCTTGAGCTCGAGCGCCTCGGCGAGATCGCTGTTCCAGATCATCGAACGGTCGGAGATGCCGAGATCGGTGAAACTGTTCGCGACCACGTCGATCCTGCTGACACCTTCCCTCAGCACTTCGGCGGTGCGGAAGACCGCGCAATTGTTCTGCATCACACGCTGCATGTCGAGGCGGATATCGGCGGTCCGGCGCGGGCCCTTCGCTTGACGCACCGTGTCGAGCCGCTCGACCGCTGCATCGCCGGCGTCGTTCTGGAAGGGCGGATGGGGCGTGCCGGGCCGTACCAACTCGGCCGCGCGCTGGGCAGCGGCGCGGCCGAAGACAACGATGTCGAGCAGCGAATTGCAGCCGAGCCGGTTGGCGCCGTGCACCGACACGCAGGCTGCCTCACCGACCGCCATCAGGCCGGGAACGACCGCGTCCGGGTCGTGCTCGGTCGGCCGCAGCACCTCGCCGTGATGGTTCGTCGGGATGCCACCCATGTTGTAGTGCACGGTCGGCAGTACCGGAATCGGCTCGCGCGTGACGTCGACGCCGGCAAAGATCCGCGCCGTCTCGGAGATCCCCGGCAGCCTTTGATGTAACACCTCGGGCGCCAGATGCTCGAGGTGTAAAAGAATGTAGTCACTCTGCGGCCCGCAGCCGCGGCCCTCGCGGATCTCGATCGTCATCGCCCGGCTGACGACGTCGCGCGAGGCGAGGTCCTTGGCGTGCGGCGCATAGCGCTCCATGAAGCGCTCGCCTTGGCTGTTGGTCATATAGCCGCCCTCGCCGCGCGCCCCCTCGGTGATCAGGCAACCCGCGCCATAGATGCCGGTCGGATGGAACTGGATGAACTCCATGTCCTGCAATGGCAAGCCGGCGCGCAGCACCATCGCGTTGCCGTCGCCGGTGCAGGTGTGGGCCGAAGTGCAGGAGAAATACGTCCGGCCGTATCCACCCGTGGCGAGCACTACGACATGGGCGCGAAAACGATGTAATGTGCCGTCTTCGAGGTTCCACGCCATGACGCCGCGACAAACGCCCTCATCGTCCATGATCAGGTCGAGGGCAAAGTATTCGATAAAGAATTCGGCATTATGGCGTAAGCACTGCTGGTAGAGCGTGTGAATGATCGCGTGCCCGGTCCGGTCGGCGGCGGCGCAGGCGCGTCGCGCCGGGTCGCCTTCGCCGTAATCCCGCATGTGACCGCCAAACGGCCGCTGATAAATTCGCCCGTCCTCGGTCCGCGAGAATGGCACGCCGAAGTGCTCGAGCTCAATCACGGCAGGGATCGCATTGCGGCACATGTATTCGATCGCGTCCTGGTCGCCGAGCCAATCGGAGCCCTTGACCGTGTCGTACATGTGCCAGCGCCAGTCGTCTTCCCCCATATTGCCGAGTGCGGCGCTGACGCCGCCCTGCGCCGCGACGGTATGGCTGCGAGTCGGGAACACCTTGCTAATGCATGCGGTCTTGAGGCCTTCGACGGTCGCTCCGAGGGTCGCACGCAGCCCCGCTCCGCCGGCGCCGACGACGACGATGTCGTAGCTATGATCGGTGATCGGATAGGCCAGCGACATCTCAGACCTCGCTCAGCTCGTCCCGACGGCCACGGCAAGCACGGCGAAGATCCCGGCGACGGCGAGGGCGAAGCACCCCAGGCGCAGCACGATCAAAAGGCCGAGCTTGGTCAGCTCGGCGTGGATGTAATCCTCGATCACGACCTGCAGCCCGAGCGCCGCGTGCCAGAAGGTTGCGATCAGCAGCAACACCAGCAGAATCGCCGGCAGCGGATTGCCGACCCAATCCCGCACCCTGTCAACATCGGCGCCAACGAGCCGAATGATCGCGATCACGAACCATAGGCTAAGCGGTACCAGCGCCACCGCGGTGATACGCTGGAGCCACCAATGTTCGACCCCCTCCTTCGCCGAGCCCAGACCGATAGCGCGACCGAGCGGCGAACGCATCCGCGTTACCGCCATCTCAGGAGGCCCAGCTGGCGATCCCGGCGATCCAGGCGATCAATGTCAGTGCGGCGGTCCCCCCGACAACCAGCCACCCGCCGACATAGGTGGATCTGAGGTCGAGGCCATGGCCGGTATCCCAGACGAGATGCCGGATCCCGTTGCACAAATGGTAAAATAAGGAGATGGTCCAGCCGAACAGCAGCAGAATTCCGAACCACGAACCGAGAAAATCCGCGACAGCGTCATAGGTGTCGGACCCGGAAGCAGCCGCGACGAGCCACCACACCAACAGGATCGCACCCGCGCTCAGCGCCACACCGGCGGCGCGGTGCACGATCGACAGCACGGAGGTGAGTTGCCAGCGGTAGACCTGAAGGTGCGGCGAGAGCGGCCGGTCGGCAGATCTCATTTAGAGCAGTCCCGGCATTGACATTCCAGGCACGCGCGGCGGTCGGATCGGCCGCTGCGCGCGCGCGGGTGACTTAGACCGGGTGCTGGGGGGTGTCAACGGAGGTGATCCGGTCGATCTCCCCGGCGACCGCCAGCAGTCGGCGCGCATTCTCGACATGCAGGCCTTCGACCAGCTTGCCGTCAACCAGCACGACGCCCTTGCCGGCGGCCGCCCCTTCAGCATGGGCGGCGATGACTCGGCGCGAATATTCGATCTCTTCCGGGCTCGGCGCATAGGCAGCGTTGGCCGGCGCGATTTGCTTGGGGTGGATCAACGTCTTGCCGTCGAAGCCGAGCTCGCGGCCTTGCCGGCAGGCAAAGGCGAAACCTTCGTTATCAGACAGATCGAAATGGACGCCGTCGAGGATCGCGAGCCCATAGGCTCGGGCGGCGAGCATCGCCAAGCCGAGCGAGGTGATCAGCGGCAGGCGATCCCGAGTGGCAAGGGCGTGCAGTTCCTTGGTCAGGTCTGAAGTGCCGAGCACAAGCGCCGCTAGCCTGGGACTCGCTGCGGCGATCTCGCGCGCTGCGAGAACGCCAAGCGGCGTTTCGATCATGCACCACACGGCGAGCCGCTCTGACGCCCCCAGCGCATCGAGCAGCGACAGGGTCAGCCGCACCCGGTCGGGATTCTCGACCTTGGGAAGCAGCACCGCGTCGATCGGCATCGTCGCCGCGACGGCGAGATCGCTATGGCCCCACGGCGTGTCGAGCTGATTGACGCGCAGCACGAGCTCGCGCGTGCCGTAGCCGCCCGCAGCCAGCGCCGCCGCGACGATCGCTCGGGCAGCTTCCTTGGTGTCCGCGGCAACTGCATCTTCGAGATCGATGATCAGTCCGTCGGCCGGCAGGCCGCGCGCCTTTTCCAGGGCCCGTGGGTTTGAACCCGGCATATAGAGCAGGCTGCGGCGAGGGCGGAACACAGCAGGCATCGGCTGTTCTCCCTTCAACATGCTGTTATATCAGCGATAACGCCTATTTCGACAGAAATGCGCTAGAGTAGCTCCGGTGATGGATACGGGCATGGATGAGACGGGCCGGATCCCTGACGACGCGGAGCGTGCCTTCTGGTCGTGGCTCGGCTTCTGGGTCCAATTCTTGATTCTCGGGTTTCTCGCCGTGATCGGCGCCTTTGTAGCGAGCGAGGACGCGCGGCCCGGCGACTACCTGTGCGGCCTGCTGCTCAGCCTCGCAGCGGTTGCACTCGCCTTTCTAAGACTGAAGCACCGGCTCGATGGCGGGGCTTTGGACTGGCGCACTTTTCTGTTCGTCGACGACATGAAGAACCTCGCGCTCGCGATTCCTCTCTTCGCGGTCACCGGGCTTGCCGGCCTGTTCGTCGCCCGTGCGTGGGAGAGCGGTGCGATGCACGACGCGGGGCTCGGTCTATTTGTCGCCAGCGGCGTGATCATCTTTCTCGACATCAAGCATGTGTTCGACCGTATGAATTCGGGCGCGTCTTGACATGCCGACCGTACTTTCCGTCCAATCCTGGGTCGCCTGCGGCAATGTCGGCAACACGGCGGCGTTATTCCCGTTGCAGCGGCTCGGCTGCGAGACCTGGTCGCTCAACACCGTCGCCTTCTCGAACCATACGGGCTACGAACGGTGGCGCGGCGACACGGTGCCGGCGAGCGAGATCGCCACTCTTTTCGAGGGGATTGCCGAATTGGGTGTGCTGCCGCGCTGCGACGCAGTGCTATCGGGCTATCTTGGCGAGGCGGAGACCGGTCCGGTGCTGCTCGACATCGTCGCCCGCGTCAAAGAGGCAAATCCGCGAGCGCTCTTTTGCTGCGACCCGGTCATGGGGGAT
>DASQCY010000385.1:0-2503 GCA_035634495.1 Allostellaceae bacterium | reverse complement strand
CCCGGAACCTCGAGCAGTCGCGATATGTGCTCCTCGTCGTACCAGCGATTGAACTCCGCCTCAAACCCGGCGTCGATATCGGTCCACACCATCAGCAATCCGGTCCCGCGTGTCTTGCTCATTGTCCTCTCCTCGAGTGCGAAACGCCGATTACCCGGCTGTCTTCGCGGTCAAGGCTTTGCCGCTTTCGATCGGCGCGCGCTGGCGCAACAGGTTGATCCCGAGCCACAAAGCCGGAATGGTGCAGAGGGCCCAGCCGGCGCCGTAGCCGCCGGTCAGGCCGAGCACCAGAGAGAAGGCAAACGGGCCCAACAGCGCGCCAATTTGCCCAAACGACAGGACCCCGCCGGTTACCGCACCGGCGCTGCCGGCGGGCGCGAGACGCGCGGTCTCGGACAGCAGAATGCCGTGCCATGACATCGCCGTGGCGCTCAGCACCGCACCCACCAGCCCGATGGCGAGAATAGGCCAAGCCGCGCTGAACAGTCCGGTCAGGGCGACGCTGCCCGCCATGCCCAGAGCAAGGCCAGCCATCACAAGACGAGGCGACAGGTGGAAACTGCCGACCCAGCCCCACATAATGCGGCACGGCACAGCGACGGCAACGACGAGAGAGAACACAAAGCCCGCCGCGGCCAGTTCGTAGCCGAGCGCCACGAGGTAGGTGACGAAATAGGCTGTGAATACCGATTGGACGCCATTGAACGCGAAACAGGCGAAGGAGAGACCGCGAAGGTCGGGGGTCTTCAGAACCGACGCAATAACGGTGCGAAAATCTGCTAGCCGGAAGCGTCGCGAAGGGCACGCGGTCGTCATCGAACCTTGCCCGCAACGGCTGCAGCACCGCCGCGAACACTACGCAAGCCGCCGCCGTAGCCAGCACCGCACCACGCCATCCTAGAACGCCCGCCGCCACCGCCGGAGCTGAAAAGCCACAGATCAGCAAGCCCGCGGGTACGGCGGTCTGCTTGATCGAAAATATCAGCGGCGCCAGGTGGGGTGGCGAAACCCGGTAAAGCAATTGCGAGCTGGTCGGGGTCGAGACCGCCGCACCGCCGCCGCCAATGATCGCCGAGGCGCCGAAACCGGGTAGCGATCCCTCGGCTGCCGCCGCCATGCCGCCGCCCAGCAGCACCAATGCGACCTGGCTCATCCGCAGCGCGCCGTACCGGACGATGAAACTGCCGCAACTCATCTGCACGACCAGTGAGGCGGCGGCGGAGACGCCGTAATAGACGCCAACCCACGCGGGATCGGCGTGGAGCTCGGCGATGACCAGCGGTGCCAGCACCGCCGGAAGTACCTTGCCGACCGACGCGAAGGTCTGTTGCAGAAACATCGCCGCGAGGGCGATCAGCATGCGGGACAAACTAGCCCCTCGTTGCCAAATCGGTGTATGGGATCGCCGCTGTTCGAGAGCCGGTCAAAGAATTGACGGCGCAGCCAATTGCCTCGCCCCGCTTGAGGGGAGCGGTCGGGATCTGCGCGCAAAAGCGCGGGTCCCGGGTGAGGGGCGGACTTTTTGTCGTGCTTGTGGGTCGCTGCACAGTTACCAAGACGCCCCTCACCCCGACCCTCCCCCCGCAAGCGGGGCGAGGCAGTACCGCGCGTCGCTGATATATCAACCTCTCCTTCGCCCATTCGCCAATTTACGCAACGCGGTACTAGCCGGCTCCGACCGGCTTCTTTGGCGCGGATAACCAGGCCGATCGTCGTTCAAAGCACCGAGCCCGGCGATGTTGTCGCGGCGGGGGTTATTCTGCGGCGGCTACCTTTGCTGCCGGTCGGCGCCCAGCCAGATATCGCACGCCGTCAGCCTCCGTATGCTCTTCGTGCATCGTTCCTGCCGGGACATCACAGGCGTCGCCCGGAAGGTAGGTGCAGCGATCAGCACCAACGACAAGCGTGAAAGATCCCTCCAGCACAAACAGCCGCGCGTCAAACTCGTGCGCGTGAGATCCACGATGCACGTTTGGTTCGATTGCGCCCTCGCGAAGCTCATAGCCCTCGCGCCGAAGGTCGGCTTCAAACTCGGCTCTGTCCATCGCCATTTTGCCTTTCTCGATCTGGGAAACCCGCCACCCCGCACGATGGGTCAACTGACCCGCGGAGTCGAGTAGGTGGTTTGAGAAGGTGTTGAGCGACGCCAAATTCGCTCGTGGCTTTCCGAGATGCGGTGACCGGCGATTATTGACCTGGCGTCAGGGACGCAAAGCACAACCCTGCACGAGGGGAGGGTCATTCTATTAGGGTAACAACGGCCTGCTATCAGGGTAACAACGGCCTGTTCGGCTTCGCTCGCCACGGTGCAGAAATCGCGCAAGGTGCGAAACGCCTCGATCAGCCAGTCATGGTCGTCTGTTTCCCAAACGGCGGGATAGATCCCCAGCTGCGTCATCGCCTCGCGATCGAAGGCGCCCGTACAGGCCCCGCTCCTGGCCCGGCGACTGGAAGGCACCTGCGATCTGGGCGACCTGCGCGGGACGAAATAGCGTCCCGGCCC
>DASQCY010000384.1:0-4162 GCA_035634495.1 Allostellaceae bacterium | reverse complement strand
GCCTAGGTCACCGCCCGCGCAGCTTGTACCAAGGGTGCGGATTGCCCGGCACCTTAACCCGCAGCGTGTAAACCGAGGTGTGCGCGCAGCACAGCAGGGTTCGCAGATCGGGACCGCCAAAGGCGAAATTGACAGCTTGCTCCGGCCAACTGATGACGCCGATCCGCCTGCCATCGGGAGACAGAACCCAGATGCCGCCCGGGCCGGTACAATAAACCCGGCCGATGCTGTCGACCTTGAGCCCGTCGGGTATGCCCGGCTCGTTGCCCTCATTCAGGTCGGCAAAAATGCTGCGCCCTACCATGTTGCCGGCCGCATCGAGCCTGATCGCGTGTATGTATTGCGAGGAGCGTGTGTTCGCCACGTACATCGTCCGCTCGTCCGGCGACAGCGCGAGCCCGTTCGGGTATTCGCAAGGTGCCAGCACGCTCAAGCTGCGGTCCGGCGCCAAACGATAAACGCGAGCGCCGTCCCAGAGATTGTCTTCGCCCGCGGGACCGGGGATCTCGCGTTCTTGGTACGGGCGGCGCTTGTCGGGGTCGGTGAAGTAGAGGCTGCCGTTCGAGTGGCAGATCACGTCGTTCGGCCTATTGAAGCGTCCGCCCTTGTAGTTGTCGACCAAGGTCTCCACCGTGCCGTCCGGGCCCATGCGCGTCAGGCGCCGGTCATCTCCTTCGCAGACAATCAGGCGGCCCTGCAGGTCGAATGTGGTGCCGTTGCCGCCAGTGGTGGTCCTAACGAATTCCGGCTCCTTGCCGGGTGTAAGGCGCAACAGCTGATTGCGGCGAAGATCCACGAAATGCCAATAGCCGTCCGGATGCCACAGCGGGCCTTCGGTGAAGATGAACCCAGTGGCGAGCCGCTCGGCTTCGGTGGTTTCGAGCACGTCGGGCAAATAGTTGGCGGCCGGCATACCTGATCTCCTGAACTGACGGTCTTCGGCGTGGCGGTGGTTTAGGTCCAGGCCGCGATTGCCGTCGCAATGACGTGGTTCAACGTCAGCAAATCCATCGGGTGGTCCGTCTCGTTGGCGACCGCGACGGTCAGACGGTGTCGGCGCAAGATGAAGATGCGCTGGTCGGAGGCGCCCGACGCCCAGGCGGTCTCGGGCGGAAGATCCGGAAACCGGCGGTCCATGTTGGTACGGAAGCACGCCGCATAGCTGGCGCCCGTGTGGGTGGCACTCAGGGCGTAATCGGCCCAGCCTTGCGGAAGCAGCAGTTCGCCGTCCCAAGTGCCATTCTGCAGGTACAGGATCCCGAGCTTGGCGTAGTCGCGCAAGGTCGCGAAACCGGCGCCCGACGCGATCAGATTGCCGGCGATGTCGGCGGAATGCTGATAGCTCGCCATGCCAAGCCGATCGATCAGCAGTCCGTACAATGTCTCGTGATACGGCAGCCCGCGCCGTTCAATCTGGTCGCGGATGACCGCCCCGAGTACATTGAGGCCGCTGTTGATGTAGCGGAACACCGCGCCCGGGACCGTGGCAACGATCGAGCGTTGCCCCACCTCGAACGCATCACCGGCGTCCTGGTAGACCGCGCTGTTTTCGAAACCGAGCGTCACCCGCCCATCGCCGTGCGATACGGGAAATGCGAGCCCCGAGCGCATGCGCAACAGGTGATCGAGCGTGATCAGGTGGTGGATCGAGCGCGGATCTCGCCACAGCGGTGCCGGTGCCGGGTCATGTACCGATCCCAGCCACCCTTCTTGGATCAAACGTCCGATCACGGTGCAGGTGATGGCCTTCGTCATCGACCAGCTCGGGGTCGCGCGATGGGCGGAGCCGAACTCGCTGTAGCGTTCGCAGAGGATGCGCTCGGGAGTGGCGATGAGAACGCCGTATGCGCCGGTCGAGCGAGTAAAGAAAGCATCGAGCGCGTGGGCAAGTTCGGCGGGCGCGGCCGGCGGTGCGTCAACCGCATCGCCGAGCGGCCATGGGCGGCCGGGCTCGCCTTTTTGGCGGGCAAGCGCCAGCAGATCGAATTTCAAATTCGGATGCGGGCCGAGGACGATCCCGCCATAGCCGGGCCGAGCAACCGCGGCGCCGGCGACGGGCCCGTCGAATTCGGCGTCGTTCCAAGAGACGGTAACGCGGCGGTCGGTATCGTCCATCTCGATGACGATGTCTCCGCGGCGCTGGGCGGCCGCGAGCTCTGCCTCTCCATCCGGCGCGGCCCGGAATCCGAGCCCGCCTGGCGCCACTGCCGGCCGCCAGCGGAAATGCCGCTCCGCCGTGCCGCGATCGAGCCCGCTGACATAGCGCATGTCGGCGAGACGCTTGGCCGCGAAGTTAACGGTGCGCTGGCGTAGCGCTCGCGGCGAGGCGTCATAAACCAGCGGATCCGGCGGACCGTCGCCGAATGGCTGCGGCGTGTGATCGAAGTAGGCTTCTACCGGTGCGGCCGATGGCCGAGGCTGGTCGCTCATGTTGGCGTTCCTTCCTGCATCTCCACGGGACAAGGTGCCGCTTTCGCGACGACCGGGCAATCGGACGATTGACGGCAAGGTCGGTGGCAACATGGAGAGCCGCCGCCCGCTCTCTACCAGCCGGACCTTCTATCTTCTCGGCCTAGGCCATCAGCGGTCTTCTCGGCCTAGGCCATCAGCGGTCAACGTCAGCCCGCGTGACATCGACCGGCCAGGGCCCATCGCGACGAATCGTTACGCTGGAATACAATCGGGTGATACTGGCGCATCCTCAAAATCCACGGATCGCTCCACCGGCATGAACGCTTCCCGCCCGCGGTCCCTGACATCGCTCTACGTCGCCGGGCCGTTCAGCATGGGTTATGTCGATTTCCATACCTTCCTGATCCCGCTGTACGGCCTGTCGCTTGGGTTCGATGCCTCCGAGGTCGGCATCCTTGTCGGCGCCCGGTCGGTCGTCGCCATGTTTCTGGCGATCCATATCGGCGTTTTGATGGACCGGTTCGGCACGCGCAAAGTCACGCTATTCTTTGTCTGGACGGGGATGGTTTTGGCGCCGCTCTTTCCGTTAGTGCCGTGGTTCTGGCCCTTGTTGCTGCTGCAACTGATCAACGGCGCCGCCGTGTCTTTCGCCTGGTCAGGCGCGCAGACCCTGATCGCTCAGCTCACCGGCGGCGACGCGCGATATCTCGGCCGGTTCACCTTCTTCGCGCGGCTCGGCTCGACCACGGCGCCGATCCTTGCCGGCGCGGTCTGGGATTTCGGCGGCGCCTGGCCGGCCTACCTCGTCGGCACCGCGTGGGGCAGCGTGCTGACCATAGCGTTGCTGCGCGCGCCGGAGGCGGAATTCTTCGCACCGCCGCGATACGATGGAACGGGCCAAGCGAGCTTCCGTGCCCGCGACGCCTGGCCTCGACTATCGGACTACCTCAACTCAATCATGCTAATCGCGATTCCAGCGATAGCGCTGTCGATGGCGATTATGGCGATGCGAAACACGACCTACAGCATCCAGACATCAGTCTACGTTGTGTATCTGAAGCAAGTGGGACTCGTAGGCACGACCATCGGCATCCTGTTCGCCGCCGCCGAGATTGCGAGCGGGTTCGGTGCCCTCTTCGCCGGGCGGGCGATGCGCCTGGGCGATGCCCAGCGCACGATGCTCAGCGGCACCGCGTTGTCGATCCTGCTGATCGCAATGACACCGCTTTTGGGCGGCATGTTCGCGCTTCTACTGTTGTTCCAGGCGATCCGCGGCTGGCTGGAAGGGGTGATCCAGCCGCTCGTCCTGTCGGTGCAAGCGCGGGCAGTCGGCCGCCATCAGCAAGGCGCAGTCGTAGGCCTGCGCCAGACCGGCCAGCGGCTGACCTCGATCATGATCCCGCCGCTGATGGGCGGGATTGCCGATCGCTGGGGCGTGAGCGAGAGCTTCTTTATACTCGGCGCGCTCATGTTGCTGCTGTGCGCGCCCCTCGCGCTCATCATTCGTCGCATTGGCCAGTTTCGATCCGCAAGCAAGCGCGCAGTCGGCGGCGCGACCGACTGAAGCCCTCCTTGGGTCATGCCCGCCTCGCCAAAGCTAAAATGGCCGCCGATCGAGGGGAGCGTGGGGTTGTTCCAGACCATCGACCGGTATGTTTCTGCCGTTAATCCAATGGGCGCGCGGCGACGCCAGAAAAGCGATGACGTCGGCCACCTCCTCGGCGGTCCCCAGACGGCCCATCGGAAAACC
>DASQCY010000383.1:0-2443 GCA_035634495.1 Allostellaceae bacterium | reverse complement strand
CCCGGCGCCAGCGCGTGCAGGCGGCGTTGCAATGTGACGTATAAGCAATAGGCCAGGAAGGCGATGAAGATGTGGGCCTCGATCCGCGGTTCCTGTTGATGGAAGATCGGGCGGATAGCGAGGTCGGCTTTGAGGTTTTTGAAGGCTTCTTCGACGGCGACGAGCTGGATGTAGTATTGCCAGAGGGTGGCGGGATCGCTTTCGGTGAGATTGGTACGCAGCAGATAGCGACCTTCGCGGCGGCGGATCTTACGCAGCTTGCTTCGGTTGAGGGCGAAAGTGAAGTCGGCCGAGGCGTGCTCGACCTTGAGGTCGATCAGGCGCCATCCGACCGGGGCCTTGGCGCGGGCGGCCCCGAGCTTCATCAGCAACTGCTCGCGCGTGAGCTTCATCGCGGCGAGCTCGCCAAGGCGCCGCCACAGCCATTTCAGCTGCCGCCGGCGCATCGCCCGCTCCTTGAGGACCCGGTCGGCACTCTCGGCGAAGACATAGAACTCGCCGTCCTGGGCGAGCAATTTCACCTGGACACCCTTGCGCGCCTGCTGCCACGGCTTGTCGAGAAGCAGCTTCTCCAACCGGGTCAGGCGCCCCTTCGGCGTGCCCACGAGATCGCGCACCGGCGGATCGCTCTGCCGCATCTCGGCCAACACCGCCTCGGTCGGAATGCCGCGATCCATCACCCAGACGCGCCGCGCTTTGCCGTACTGCATCTCGATCTTGGCGAGAAACTGCCGCAAGGTCTGATTGTCCGCCGTGTTGCCGGGGAGGACCTCATAGGCCAGCGGCAAGCCTTCCGGCGTGACCACCAAAGCGATCACCACTTGCGGGCAATCCGAGCGACGGTCGCGGCTGTAGCCATGCCGGCGCTTGTCGCCTTCCGGCAGCGCCGCGGCATCGATCTCGAAATAGGTGCTCGTCAGATCGTAGAGCAGCACGTCAAAGCTGGCGTTGAACAGGTCCCGCCAGCGCCCGACCAGATGGGAAAACAACGCGTTCTTGTGCGCCAGCAGCCGGTCGTGACAGGCGTACAGCTTGTGGGCCTCGGCGAGGCCGAAATCGGCTCCCAGGAGATCGGCCATGGCGCTGTTGCCGAACCAGTCGCGATGCAGCTTCCATTCGCTGCCCGGGGCGATCAGCCGATAGGCCACCAGAACCTGGAGAATCTGGTCCCAGCGCGTCCCTTTCCGGCTCGGCGGCAGACGCTCGGTCCAGAACCGATCCAATTGCAGCTCGCGCCACAGCTGACCGGCCAACCAGCAGGCGCCCCATTGCCGCGGCCGGCGCAGCGTCAGCGCCGAGAGACAAACTCGCACCGCCGACCCCTCGTCGATCGCCGCGCAGCGATCCTCGGGGAACAGCGCCAAGGTCCGCGGCTCGCCGGACGCCTCGTCGAAGACCTCGATCGCCTTGCGCCAGGCCGCGGCCTGCGACGAGTGAATCTCTCCCAAATAGAGGACCTGCCGCTGCACCACCCGGCCATCGTCGAGGCGCCGATTCTCGACGATGTTTCCAATAGACGTGCGTCTTGCCGTCTTTCTTGCGTCGGGTCTGCCGCAGAAACATGATGGTGCGAATCTTGGCGCACAAACCCCACCCCGGGAATGGGGTAGGTCTTCACCACAACCGATTTCCGCGATACTCGGCTTTCCCGTCCCCGCGATATCAATTGCTTGCGCTCGCGCCGCCGCGCAAAAATCGCTATTACCGCCCGCCAATCCGCGAAGTCGGGCTAGCTATTGCCCGACTTGGACACCGGTCGAGAGAAAAGCGCGTTGGTTCAATGCCGTACGGCTCAATGCGGGGCTCTTAGCACCACGCGTGTGGGGTGGCTCGGGTTGGTTTACGCGGCCGGCTGTGGGTTGGGCGGCGGGAGTTCCTGGACGTTGGGGGGCAGGGCGACACCGACGGCTTGAAACAGCTTTCCGGCGACGCCGGTGGTCGGGGTGCGCAGCAGGAAGCGCTTGCCGTCCTGCTCAAGGATGATTTCCTGCAGCCGGTCGAGATCGCGCAGGATGTCGCCCCATTCGGCGGCAACGCCGTGCCGGCGGAGCCGATCTTCGGTGCGCCAGGAAAGCTGGCGAGTTCCAACCGGTGAAAGTCCGGTCCGGGTAAGGGGTAGCGCCCGCCCGGTAGTGAGTGTTGCGGCGTGGAAGGCGACGACCACGGCGAAGCGTACACAGCAATCGCGTGGGGTGTGGGGACGAGCCACGAAATGGCAACAACGCAGAGGCCGAGGCGGTCGAAGACGCCGAAGGCAACATGGGCGGAGCCGCTATGCGAGGCTCTGTCGCTCTGCCGGGGTCTAAGGCCACATCACGCTCGAAAGGAACACGTCGGAACCTGGGAGATCTCTTGCCCGGCCGGGTGGCCTCCAGCCGCACCGGTCCGTATCGGGAAGGCGAGGAGCCGTAGCCGATGATGAACGGACAAGAGAAGTCTGACT
>DASQCY010000382.1:0-9224 GCA_035634495.1 Allostellaceae bacterium | reverse complement strand
GAGCCGGTGCTCGGCCAAATTCGGCTGCAATGGTGGCGCGAGAACATCGCTGCCGCGTTCGAAGGCGGTCCCGTCCGCCACCACATCGTTGTCGAGGCACTGACCGCGGCGATCCGGGCCTGTGCTTTGACCCGCGCCCATTTCGAGCGGCTGGTCGACGCGCGTGAACAAGATCTCGATGAAGCCCCTTCGGCCAGCCTCGCTGCCTTGCAAGACTATGCTGAAGCGACTTCGGCCCGCCTGGTCTATCTCGCTCTCGAAAGCCTTGGTGTCCG
Organism: Allostellaceae bacterium; assembly: GCA_035634495.1. Taxonomy (GTDB): domain Bacteria; phylum Pseudomonadota; class Alphaproteobacteria; order ATCC43930; family CGMCC-115725; genus AP-15. Next base: position 8,949 of record DASQCY010000382.1, on the reverse strand, counting down.
TGACCTTGCCGCTGAAAAGGCAGGGTTTCATATCGGAATCGCCTATGCGCTGGCGGGGCTCCTACGCGCGATGCCGTTCAAGGCGCGTGCTGGCCGCCTGATCATCCCGGCCGATATCGCCGCGCAAACCGAGCTCGATGCAGCCGATTATCGTGCACTGCACAGCACCCGAGCTTTGCGCGCGGCAGCGGCTGAAATCGCTGCCGCGGCTTCCCGGCACCTCGCCTCGGCACGCGCCTACCGCCGCTCGATAGCGCGTCGCGCACTTCCTGCATTGTTGCCGGCGATCGTCGCGGACCGCTCGCTGGCGCGATTGAGACAGACCGGCTACGACCCGTTCGACCCCGCGCTCACAACGCCCGACACGCTGCAGAGCTGGCGGCTTGCGATCGCCTCGCTCCGTAACCGATTCTAGCGGCCCAGGAAATTGGGAAGGCGGCGCTCCGCCATAGCTTTGACGCCCTCCTTGAAGTCCTCGGTCCGGCGCAGCCAGTCCTGCTCGACGAGCTCGCGCTCGGTGGCGGCTTCGATCGCGTCGCACAACCCGCGGCGCACGGTCTCGCGCGTCGCCATGACGGCGAGCGGCGCAGACTGAGCGATCTCAAGCGCTAATGCCTGGGCGGCGCCGCGCACTTCGCTGAGAGGCACCAGCATTTCGGCGAGCCCCATCCGAACGGCTTCGTCACCGGGGATACGGCGGCCGGTGTAGAACATCAATGCCGCTTGTTGGGCGCCGACGAGCCGGGGCAGGGTCGCGGTCAAGCCGAAACCGGGATGAAAGCCGAGACGATTGAAGTTTGCGCTGAAGCGCGCTTCCTGGCAGGTCACACGGAAATCCGCGACCAGCGCCAAGCCGAGCCCGCCGCCGACTGCCGCGCCCTGCACGGCAGCGACGATCGGTTTGCGGGTGCGAAACAGTCGGATCGCTTCCTTGTAGAGGTGGCGGCCGGCGCCGCTGCGGCTTCCCTCCGCGACCGTCCCCGTCTCCATGCGCCTTGAGAAATCGGCGCCGGCGCAGAACGAGCGGCCTTCGGCGGCGAGTACGATCGCTCGGCATCCGTGGTCGGCATCGAATCGTTCGAACGCCTCGCCGATCTCTGCGATCAACTCGCTGTCAAAGAAATTATGCGGCGGTCGGCGCAACTCGACCGTTGCGACAAAGCCGTCCCGGCTCACACCGATGTCGCTCATTCCGGGTCTCCTCAAAGCTTCCGTTTGACGATCAATGCATCGACCACCGTGAGGCCCTGTCCTTGCGGGTGGACGATGACAGGGTTGAGGTCGATTTCCTCGATCAGATCGGCGTGGTCGGCGGCAAATCGCGAAAGGCTCGCCATCAACTCGGCTAGCGCCGCACGATCCGCGGGGGGCGCGCCGCGCACCCCGTCGAGCAGTGCCGCACCCTTCAGCTCCCCGAGGAGCGACACCGCCTCCTCCGGGCCGATCGGAACCGGCGCAAAAGCGACATCGCGCCGGACTTCGACGTGAATCCCGCCGAGGCCGACCATCAGCATCGGGCCAAAAGTCGCATCGTGTGTAATGCCGAGGATGACTTCGCGGCCCGGCGGTGCCATGGCCTGCGCGAGCACCCCGTGGATCGAGGCCTCGGGGTGGGCTGACTTGGCACTCGCCATAACCCTTTGATAGGCCTCGCGCACCGCGGCTTCGCCCGATACGCCGAGAGCGACGGCGCCGGCCTCGGTCTTGTGGGTGATGTCTGGTGACTGGACCTTGAGCGCGACGGGGCCGCCGATCCGGAGGGCAGCTGCCGCTGCCTCCTCGGCGCTCGTCGCCAGGGCTTCCACCGGGCGCGACACGCCATAGCGTGCCAAGAGCGCCTTTGCGGCGACCTCGGTCAGAACTGGACCGGCGGCGGCGAGCGCGCTTCTGACTTCGCGGCGAACAGCCGGCAGAGTGGCAGAGGCAGCTTTTGGCTGACGCCGCCGCTCCTGGAACTGGGCGTAATCGACCAGCGCGCGGATCGCGCGCGCGCAGCTCGGCATCGAGGTGTAGCAGGGGATGCCCGCATCAGCGAAGGCGGCCATCGCGCCCGGCGTTGCGGTTGTATAGGTCGATAACAGGATCGGTTGCTCGGTATTGCCAGTGACCGCCGCCAATTCCTCGGCACGCTGCTTCGCGGTTGCTTCGTTGGCAAGCGAGCCTATCAGCAAAATGGTATCGATCCGCTGCGATTCGCGCACGATCTCGACGAGCTTGGCATAACCGACTTCATGGATCGCCTGCGCCGTACCGTCGACCGGGTTCTGCGCCGAGGCGTAGGAAGGCAGCAAGGCCATCAGCCGCTGTTGCAAATCCTCCTCGAGGACCGGCAATTCCAGTCCATGTGCCGCCAGGATGTCGGACATCCACACCGCGCTGCCGCCGGAGCCGGTGATGACCGCGACGCGGTTGCCGCGCGGCGGTTTGCAGAAGGCGAAGGCCGCCGCCATGTCGAGCATGTGGTCGAGATCCTCGCCGCGGATGATGCCGTGATGGCGGAAGATCGCATCGTCTATGACGCCGGAGTGGGCTAGCGAACCGGTGTGCGAGGCCGCGGCGCGCCGGCCGGCCTCGGAGCGGCCGACCTTGGCGAAGATTAGCGGCTTACCGGCTTCAGCCGCCTTGTCGGCGACGGCACGGAACCGGGCGGGATCACGGATACTTTCGAGATATGCGAGGAAGATGTCGGCGCCGCCGCTATCGAGCACCCAGTCGACATAATCGTGCGCCTCGAGCGAGGTCTGGTTGCCGGCGCTGGCTTGGTATGTGAAACGCAATTGCCGCGGTCGCCCCCGGCTCAAAAACGCGAAGGTCAACGCGCCACTTTGGCAGCTGACCGCGATCGCCCGGCTTTTGCGACTTTCGGGAAACAGGCTCTGCGCCGCGTCGTGGAACACCGGGCTGAAGGTGGCGACGAGCGGTTTCAGCGGGTTGACGAGGCCTTCTGAATTGGGCCCGCAGACGACGATGCCGAAGCGGCTGATCACCTCGCGCAAGGCGCTGTCGCGCTCCTGCGCGGCTTCGCCGCGCTCCTCGGCGAAGCCGGAGCTGATCACCACGGCGGCACGCACGCCCTTGCACCCGCACTCCTCTAACGTTGGCACGACGTAAGCGGCAGGCACGATGACAACGGCGAGGTCGGGCGCTTCCGGCAATGCAGAGACCGTCGGATAGCTTCTGAGCCCGAATACCTCCGGCAGGCTGCGCGTCACCGGATAGATGCGCCCGGGATAGCCATGCGCGATCAGGTAATGGGTCGTCCGGCCACGCAAGGTGTGGGTATCCGCCGAGGCGCCGATAATTGTGACGCTGTCAGGCGAAAACAGCGGCTTCAGGTCGGGCATCGCGCTCAGCGCAGGCCGAGGCCGCGGGCGATGATGCCGCGCAACACTTCGCGGGTGCCGCCCTGGATCGTCAATTTGGGCGCGATCAGGGTGGCGTAACGCAATGCCTCTTCGAACCGGTCGTCGTTGGTGTCGGGCTCGGAATCGCCGGTCGGCGGCGCCAGCAGCCGCACCTTGTCCGGCAACGCCTGCTCGAAATTGGTGCCGAGATCCTTGACCACCGCGGCTTCGACGGACGGGGTCTTGCCGGCCTGCAGCATGCCAGCGACCGAGAGCGACATGCGGCGCAGGGTGGCGAGGTGGGCCACCTCCCGCCCGATGCCCTCGGCCAGCCGCTCGCTCGGCTCCTCGCCGGCCCGCCGGACCAGCTCGACGAGGGCCGGAAAGGTCTCGATCCAGCGGTCGGGGCCGCTCCGCTCGTAGGCCAGCTCGTCGGTCGCCTGCTTCCAGGCCATGTCGACTTCGCCGATCAGGTGTGAGTCGGGCAGAAACGCGTCGTCGAACACGACTTCGTTGAAGTCGTGGCCGCCGGTCAGGTTGATGATCGGCCGGGTAGTGATCCCCGGTGTCTTCATCTCGACCAGGAACTGGGTCAGCCCGTGGCGACGGTTCTCCTTGGTCGAGGGCGACGTCCGCAGCAGCGCGATCATGTAATCGGCGTGGTGCGCGCCGCTGGTCCAAATTTTTCGGCCGTTGACCAGCCAGCCGCCGTCGGTCTTGGTCGCCCGCGTCGAGGCGGCAAACACGTCCGAACCCGAATTGGGCTCGCTGAGGCCGATGCAGAAGCACAGCTCGCCGGCGGCGATCTGCGGCAGAATCTTTTGGCGGATCTCCTCCTGGCCGTAGCGCAGGATGACCGGACCGCTCTGCCGATCAGCGGTCGAATGGGCGCGGGTCGGCGCGCGCGCCGCCAGCATCTCCTCGGTCACGACATAGCGTTCGAGCTGCGAACGCTCGTGTCCGCCGTATTTCTTCGGCCAGGTCATGCCGATCCAGCCCTTGGCCCCGACCCTACGGCTGAACTCGCGCGAGAACGAGCCCTTGCCGTCGCCGGGGGAAAAGGTCCCGGCCTCCGCCTCCTGGCGCAGAAACGTCCGCACCTCCTGGCGCAATTCCTTGGCCTCGGGCGGCAATTCGATCGGGTCGAAGCGGAAGCTAAAATTCATCGGTGCCTCGCGATCCGGGTGTCTTTATGGACCTTGGGTGATGAAGGACCAGAGCTGGTCGGCGCCATGTGCGGCGACCATGCGCCCCAAGCGCTGAGCCCACATCGTCTCGTTGCCGAATTCCTCGCGCCATGCCCACAGCCGCCTAGTGGCATGATGGAGCGAATGCTCGTAGGTGAAACCCATGGCACCATGCACCTGATGCGCGATCGCAGCCCCGGTGCCCGCCGCCTCGCCGCCGCGCACCTTGGCGATCGCCACCTCGCTGATGCCGATCTCCGGGCGGAAACAGGCCTCCGCGGCGGCGTCCGCAGCCGCACTCGCCGCCGCCACTTCGCCCGCCAGAGTCGCCAGATTGTGCTGGACGGCCTGGAACTTGGCGATCGGACGGCCGAACTGCGAGCGGTCGAGCGCGTGTTGGACCGACTGTTCGAGGATCTTTTCGAGCGCGCCGGCCATCTGCTGCAACCGCACGGCCGCGCCGAAGCTGACCAGCAGGTTCTCGTCGAGCAAGACCGGCCGCACCGCCTCGGGTTTGACGCCGCCGAATGAGACATCGTCGCTCGGCTCGCCGGCGAGGCTCGTTCCTTGGCTTATCGGGAGACCCGCAGCCGCGACCAGCGCCACCGCGGCGTCATTTCCACGATGCACGAGAACAGCGATGTAGCCTGCGTTGCGGGCGAACGGGACGCGGCGCGCTCGGCCGGCGAGCCTGCCGTCCGCCCGCAGCTCGATATGGCCGTCGGCGTGAACCGGCGCCACGGTCATCGGTCCGTTCGGCACAGTGATGCCGGCGCGGGCCAGAAGCCAGCCCGCCATCAGGGTCTCGGCAAGCGGCACCGGTGCCGCAAAGCGGCCGGCCACCCGCAATACCGCAAAGCCGTCGAGCATCGTCACGCCGGAACCGCCGAGATCGTCCGGGACCCAGGCGAGAGGCAGCCCCGATTCTTCGAGCGCATCCCACAGCGCCTTTGGCCACACCCCCTTCTCCGCGTCGTTGATCGTGGCGGGCTCGCACAGATCCCGAAAAATGCGGGTCGCGGTATCGACGATGATGTTGTCGCTGCCGTCGTTCATCTCGCTGCTGCTCCGGTATCACCCGCTGCCGGCGATCGTAGAGCAGGCGAACACCGACGGAAAGCCTTCGCCTGCCGAAGCGGCCCATACTACAATCATCGCTTGTGCGCTTCATTGCGCGTTGCTGCATCTGCAGCGCATCTGCAGCAAAATTTCTCTTTCAGGTTGTAAGCCCGTACTGACCGAGCGCTGGACCGACAGGCCCATCTTCGAACAGCAAAATGATGTCCGAGGCCGCGTGCCCGTCTGCTTGTTGGCGAAAAAGAAACTTGTTGCTTAAATAGCACGCCAGAAAGACCCGGTCAATCAAAATGCGATTTACAGCTTTCCGGCTTAGAAGCCAGGCTCTACGCTGCCGGCGAGCCATCCGGCGGGTGCGCCCCTACAACCGATAGGTATCCCGTGTTTATTGCGATGAATCGCTTTAAGGTCGTCCCGGGGTCACAGTCCGATTTCGAGGAAGTCTGGACGACGCGCGACACCCATTTGCGCGGCGTGCCCGGGTTTATCACCTTTCACCTGTTACGCGGCCCCGACCGCGAGGATCACACGCTCTACTCCTCGCACTCGGTCTGGCTCAGTCGCGCCGACTTTGAGGCGTGGACCCGGTCGGAAGCTTTCCGCCGGGCACATCGAGACGCCGGCTCCAACAAGCCGCTTTATCTCGGCCACCCCGAATTTGAGGGCTTCGAGGTTCTCCAGACGGTGGATGGCACGACGTCCGCACGCTGAACTGAAGAAGGGTGGGAGAGCGGCAGCGATTATGGGTTAATCTCGGCGCGAAAACCGAGCGCTGGGTCGACCATGCCCGCCACCCGCCGACTTGCCGCAATCCTTGCCGCCGATGTCGCGGGGTATTCGCGGCTGATGGGGCTCGACGAGGCGGGCACGGCACAGGCGCTTCGCGAGCATCATGCCGTGGCCGAGCCGCTCGTCACAAGGCGTGGTGGACGGATCGTCAAGACGACTGGCGACGGGGCACTGATCGAGTTCGGCTCAGTGGTCGGTGCCGTCGAATGTGCTCTCGCTCTGCAGCAGCTGGCAGCGGAACGCAATCGAGGTATCGCGGACGAACGTCGCATGGAATGGCGCATTGGCGTCCACCTCGGAGACGTCTTGGTCGAGGGTGACGACATCCTCGGCGATGGCGTTAACGTCGCCGCGCGGCTCGAAGGCATTGCCGAGCCCGGCGGCATCTGCATCTCAGAGGACGCATTCCGCCAAGTGCGTGGCAAAGTCGACGCTGGGTTCACCGATATCGGCGAGCAGCAGCTCAAGAATATCGTCCGGCCATTGCGCGTCTACCGAGTTCGCGCGGAAAGTCCCCTCGCTACCCCTTCCCCGCCAGCGGGGGAGGGAAGGGTGGGGGTGCTGCCGCACCCCGACAGGCCGTCGATCGCGGTAATGCCGTTTGCCAATATGAGCGGCGACCCCGAGCAGGAATATTTCGCAGATGGCATGGTCGAGGAGATCATCACGGCGCTGTCGCGCATCTGCTGGCTCTTTGTCATCGCCCGCAATTCGACCTTCACCTACAAGGGCCAATCTGTTGATGTGAAGCAAGTCGCGCGCGAACTCGGCGTGCGCTACGTCCTCGAAGGATCGGTGCGCAAGGCCGGCGGCCGGGTGCGTATTACTGCACAGCTGATCTACGCACCCACTGGCACGCATCTCTGGGCCGACCGGTTCGACGGCTCGCTCGAGGATGTTTTCGAGCTTCAAGACAAGGTCGCGACCAGCGTAGCCGGCGTCATCGAGCCGACCTTGCAGGCCGCCGAGACCGCGCGCGCCGCCCACCGCCCGACGAATGACCTCACCGCCTACGACTTGTACCTCCGTGCTTATGCTTTGGACTTGACATCGGCCCCTGAGGCTCTTCGCCTTCTCGATCAGGCGATCGAACGCGACCCGCATTACGGACCAGCGCTTGCGTTAGCTGCGAACTTCCATGCGCAACGTTGCATCGCTGGCTGGAGCCAGGATCCCAAGGCGGATTGTCGTAAGGGTGCCGATCTCGCCCGGCGAGCTCTTCGAGCGGGCGGCGACGATCCCAGCACCATTGTAAATGCCGCCGGTCCCCTCGCGTTTTTCGGCGACGACATCGGCGCGATGATGGGTTTGGTGGATCGTGCTCTGGCGCTCAATCCGAGCTTTGCCCGCGGCTGGAACAACAGCGGCCTTCTCAGTTTGTTTGCCGGGCAACCCGAACGAGCGATCGAGCACGCCGAGACCGCGCTGCGTCTCAGCCCGCGCGCTCGCGTTGGCACGACCGTCGGCATCATCGGCACCGCGCACTTGGTCAGCCGGCGCTTCGGCGAGGCGCTGCCCAAGCTCCTGCTGGCGATCCAAGAGGCGCCGACCTTCCCGGTCCCCTATCGCTGGCTCGCCTCATGCTACGCCCATATGGGCCGGCTCGACGAGGCGCGAGATGTGGTCAAGCGCCTGCGCGCGCTCACCCCCGTCGTGGTTCCGTCCGCCACGCAGTTTCGCAATCCTGAGCATCGTGAACTGCTGCTGTCGGGCCTCCGTTTGGCGGCGACCGAGACGACACGACAACGACCCGCCGGCTCGCCGCAATCCTCGCCGCCGACGTCGCCGGCTACTCGCGGCTGATCGAGGCCGACGAGGAAGGGACGCTCGGGCGGCTCAAGGCGCTGCGCGCCGACATCATCGACCCGAAGATCGCCGGCCATAAGGGCCGCATCGTCAAGACCACCGGCGACGGCATGCTGGTGGAATTTGCCAGCGTCGTCGATGCGGTGCGTTGTGCGTCCGAACTCCAGGTGGCGATGGCCGAAAGCAATGCGCCGTTGCCGCAAGACCACCGCATCGAGTTTCGCATCGGCATCCACCAAGGCGACATCGTCGTCGAGGATGGCGATATCTTTGGCGACGGCGTCAATATTGCGGCCCAGCTCGAAGGGCTGGCCGAGCCGGGTGGGATCTGCGTTTCGGCGCGGGTGCGCGAGGACGACCGGCAGGCTCGACCTCGCCTTCGAGGATATCGGCGAGCAAAGCCTAAAGAACATCACGCGGCCCGTACGCGTCTTCCGCGTCGCGATGGGGAGGAAACTCGTGCCCGAGCCGCCGCTCGCGTTGCCGGACAAGCCGTCGATCGCGGTAATGCCGTTTGCCAATATGAGCGGCGATCTGGAGCAGGAATATTTCGCCGACGGCGTGGTCGAGGAGATCACGACGGCGATCGCGCGGCTGCCGTGGCTGTGATCGCCCGCAACTCGGCCTTCACCTACAAGGGCAAGGCGGTCGATGTGAAGCAGGTGGCGCAGGAATTGGGCGTGCGCTACCTGCTCGAAGGCAGCGTGCGCAAAGCCGGCAACCGGGTGCGCATCACCGGGCAATTG
>DASQCY010000381.1:0-3334 GCA_035634495.1 Allostellaceae bacterium | reverse complement strand
GCTTTCCGCACTTTGTCGCCGATGCCGGCGACGATCGGGTCGGCCGCTGGCTCGACGAGAGGATCGATCTCGTCCGCGTCTATGCCGAGATCTGGAAGGATGCCGCACCCGCGCACCTGGTCGATGTCGCCGTGTTCTGCGATAGCGACGACACGCACACCGCCAGCATCAGCTACTTCGCCTATGTTCGGCTCGAACGGCGGTGAGGTTCTGGCGGCCCGACGCGCTCGGCGCGCGCCCGGGTGTCTGGCGCCTCAAGGAGGCTGCTGTCGCACTCCTCAAGGATCGAATCTTGTCGAGCCGGCTTCCGCTATCGCGAGGGGTGATGACGGAGGTCGAAGACTCGCTCCGACCACAGCCGAGCGAACCCTGGCCGGCCGCCGGAGCCTCCCCTTTCTGACCCGGTGGGCCGTTCCGTGCTCGCCCGATTTAATTCCCTGATCGTTTATTTTGTCTCCCTGTTCGTCCGACTTATTTCCCTGTTTGACCGCCTAGGGAATTTGCTCTCGGGCGTCTCGGAATATCAATGACTTGCCGGCACAGATTCGGTCGCTGGATGGCGTGGAATCGCGTTTTTCGCAGTATATTCCCGTCGACCAGGGAACCCGATCCTGTGTGAGGCTACGTGACTCGGCCGTCGTTGCGTCTCGGCGATCGACGGTATCGTTGGCGGTGTGCGGATGTTGGTCCGAGAATAGCTTGTTTACCCGAGTTCACCGCAATTGACGTGCGCAGCCGCAGTCGCGAGAGTCGGAGGTCCGGCCGTTGAGGACACACACATGCTACGCGCGATAAGGAAATTTGTTTTTAGGCGAGACAGAGACGAGGGGCAGGGACCAGAGGTTGTTATAGAGGATGAGGCCTCCAGCGCCGAGGCGATCAATCCCGATGACTCGTTGCCGCCCGCTGGACCAGAGTCCGAGGAGCCATCCGAGATGCCGGTTCGTGGCCAAGTGAAATGGTTCAACCCCGCGAAGCGGTTCGGATTCGTCGAGCTCTCCGACGGGTCCGGCGACGCCTTCCTGCACGTAAGCGTGCTCTCACGCCTTGGCATCAGCACCGTACAGCCCGGCGAGACGCTCGAGCTGCGGGTGGGTGCGGGAGAGCGCGGTCCTGTTGTCATCGAGGTTATCGGGGTGGACAGCAGCACCGCGGTCGCGTTCAACCGACCTCGAACGAGTTCTCCATCCCCGTACGACCGAGCGGTCTCGGAGGCGAGTGTCCAGGAAACGGGTACCGTGAAGTGGTACAACGCCGTCAAGGGGTTCGGCTTTATCACTCGGGATGGCGGCGGGAAGGATATCTTCGTGCACGCCTCCGCACTTCAGCGGGCGGGTATCGCGAGCCTCAGCGAGGGACAGCGCGTCGTCGTTGGCATCGTCGAGGGCCGAAAGGGACCGGAAGCCGGCTCGATCCAGCTAGGTTAGATGATAGCCACTATAGTTTGTAATAACGATTAACTCCTCCGCTTGGACGCCGGAGAACCGATGCCGCGACTGAACTCGCGATAGACTTCTTATTAACGCTCGGCGTGTAAGATTACCGGCTTGGCGCTCCGGGAATCCGGGGAATGCCGGTCCAGCAACAGCGTAAGGATCAGAACATGTCGTGGCGGCGATCCGCGTGCGCAGTCGCGGTGTCAATCGCGGTAACCACGAGCGGCATATCTTATGCGGACGATGCAAAGGATAGGATTGAGCGATCCGTCATAGAGCAGGGCTTTGAGGCTTCGCCGATTCCGAAGAACAAGCTGAACTTCGCCGGCAAGGATCCCTACCTGGTGGGGCTTGGTGCCTATCTGGTCAATGCGGCGGCAGATTGCAGTGGTTGTCATTCCTTTCCCCGGTTTCTCCCACTGGGCGATAGCGCCGGCAGCAACCCGGCGTTCAACGATCCATATTTGGGCAAGCCATCAGACCAGAGTGTGTCCGGGCAACTTCGGGCAAACTTCAATATCAAGCACTATCTGGCGGGCGGGCGGTGTTTCGGCGGCTTCATGTCGCGCAACATCACGCCGGATGCGAGCGGCCGCCCGCTGGGCCTCACCGAGCAGCAATTCATCAAGGTGATGCGCACCGGTGAGGACATCGCTTGCGAAAACCATCCGGACGATCCGATTTGCGCGCTCGGTACGCCCGGGGCCAATGAGGCCGTATTACAGACCATGTCATGGCCCACCTATCACAGCATGACCGACACCGACCTCAAGGCGATCTACGCCTATCTGAGCGCGATCCCACACACGGATGCGTGCAACAGTGTGTCCGATGGTTGCCCCGGATTTTCGGGCTTGGCGGCCAGTCAGAAAACTTACGCCTACCCGAACACTCCCGATTGTCCAAACCCGCCGACGCCGCAATAGGTCGAAGAACTCCCGCCTTTGGCGGCTTCCCGCCTGCGCTTCTTCGCCATCCGCCGGCTCCGCTCGCCCGCCGGTTCCGACAACGGGAGTGGTTGGATATTGGCGGAAGAGGCAGGAGTCGAACCTACCGAGGACGCCTGGCGCCCTCCAACGGATTTGAAGTCCGCGCGAGTCACCGGACCCGATACTCTTCCGCGCTCGGTTTAGCCGAAGACCTCGCGGCCACGCAACACGATGCGAGCGTCTCCTTCGCGGCGGGTCACCGCCATCTTGTCGAGATATTCGAGAATCTGAATTGTCAGATTGCGCCCGACACCGGAGTAGTCCTTGAAGGTTGCGGCGGTGAAGGTGCCCTCGGGCGAGACCTCGGCGAGCTCTTTGGCGATTTCGGCGAGGCGCGCCAACGTCTCCGGCAGAAAGAAGCGGTTGTCGGCGACTCTTGCGACGCGGCCAAGCCGCTCGGTGCGCCGGAGGAAACGCTCGACGGCCTCGGGCTCGAGGGCGAGCGCCGCGGCGAGCTCGCGCACGCGGGGTGGGCGTAGGCCCTCGACGGCGAGCAGCGGGTGAACGCGCTCCCACAGCCGCTCATCGGCTTGCGTCAGCCGCGGCCGATGCTCGGGCAACCGCCACACTGGACCCTCACGCACGACCCGGCCGGCCGCGGCGAGCGCGGCGAGTGCCGCCTCGAGCGCCGCCTCGGGCGCCAACGCCCGCAGCTGAGCAAGCAGGGCCGGCCGAGTCGGACCGAGTACGTCGGGTTGTGCCCGATGCGATGCGGCCAACGCGGCGACGACTTGGTCGCACAGCGCGGCCAACCGATTGGGGGTAAGCGCTACCGGCGCGCCCGCCGGCCCGACACGCAGGAACTCGCCGGCACCAGTCAGACCATCTAGCTCGGCCGGGGTCAGGTTTCGCGCAAGTGCGAAATCCGGCAGAGCGACGAGACCTTCGATCTCCAGGATGCGGAGGAGC
>DASQCY010000380.1:0-1997 GCA_035634495.1 Allostellaceae bacterium | reverse complement strand
ATCGTGCGCGTCGGCCTCAACTACAGATTCGATCCGTTCGCAACGGTCTACGACGCGGCGACGAGCGCCAACGGCTTGATGTTCAACAAGCCGCCGATCGTGACGGCGTGGAGCTGGGCCGGCCCCTATCTCGGCGTCAACTACGGCTTTGCCTGGGGTAAATCCGACACTGATACCGCGCTCAGCGACGCCGCGATGGGCACGCCGCTCATCGCCGCGCATACGCCGTTCAAACTCAACGACATGATTTTTGGCGGCCAAGCCGGGTTCAACTGGCAGGCGGGCGCGTGGGTCGCGGGCATCGAAGCCGACTTCCAGCAGTCGCGCCAGCGCGGGCGAGCAGCGACGCTCAATTGCGCCACCGCGGTCTGCAATCCGGCGATCGGCGCGTTCGGCCTCGACGCGCCGGTGACCGTGACGATGGCCCAGAAACTGGAATGGTTTTCGACGCTGCGCGCGCGGCTCGGCGTAACCCCGACGCCGGACTCCCTGCTCTACGCCACCGGCGGTCTCGCCCTCGGCGGGATCAGGACCTCGGGCACCATCACCGGTTCGAGCCTGACCCTCACCCCGGGCGTCATCGAAGGCGTCACCGAGAGCCTCGTTGCCGCTGTCGACGACAGCGGCAACCCCCTCCTCGACGAAAACGGCAATCCCATCCAAGTCCCGGTCGAAGTTCCGGTCGAAACTGCCACCGTCACCGCCAGCACCAAGGCGGCCACGACGAGCTTCGACAGCCGCACGACCAAGGCAGGCTTCGCGGTGGGCGCCGGCGCCGAAGTCCGTCTCGCCGGCAACTGGACGGGTAAGGTCGAATACCTCTATCTCGATTTCGGCCGCGTCGCGACCGCCGCAACCAATCCGCTGAACGCGACGCCGCTCGCGGTCAACTTCGATTCCCACGTCACCGACCACATCGTGCGCGTGGGCCTCAACTACAAATTTGATCCGACCGGCGCGGTCTACGCGCCGGCCGCCGATGCACGCGCGCCGCTGTTGCTCAAGGCGCCGATGCTGGCGGCGTGGACCTGGAGCGGCCTCTATGTCGGCGGCACCATCGGCTACGGCGCCGGCAAGTCTAATACCGACACCGCTTTCAGCGATCCTGTGAGCGGGGCGGAGCTGTTCGCGACGAGCCGATCGCGCCGACTCGATGGTGCGGTCGGCGGCGCCCAAGCCGGCTACAACTGGGTGGCCGGCGGGATGCTGCTCGCGGGCATCGAGGGCGACCTGAATTACTCGGGCCAGCGCGCGAAGTTCAACGCCGTATGCCCCGGCGACGTCTGCAATCCTGCTCTCATCGGCGTCGTCGACGATCCCTCGGTGATCGCCCAGTTCGAGCAAGGTCAGAAACTCGAATGGTTCGCAACCTTGCGCGGGCGGCTCGGCGTCGTCGCGACGCCGGATGCCATTGCTTACATCACCGGCGGACTGGCGGTGGGCGAAGTGATGACCGCGGGCACGGTCCTCGGGTTCGACGGTAACGGCAACCCGGTCAATACCATCGTCAGCAGCCACAACACCAAGGCGGGCTGGGCGGTCGGCGGCGGCATCGAAGGCCGTTTGGCCGGCAATTGGACCGGCAAGATCGAATACCTCTACCTCGATCTGGGAGCGGTCACGGTCATTCCGGCGCCCGCACTGAATTCCACGACCGCGGTGGCCTTCAATTCCCGCATCACCGACAACATCCTGCGCGTCGGCGTCAACTACAAGTTCGATCCATACGACATCTGGGGCGAGTGAAACGGGGGGCGAAAATGAGCAACGAGCATGCGAAGGACACACGCTATTCGATCACCTCGTCGGCGCGCGCGAGCATAGGCGGCACGTCGAGGCCGGGCGCCCGAAGCTCGTCTAGCGTCGTCCTCTCCGCGATTGTCGAAGGTTAAGGCCCGAGCCGAAAAGGAAAGAAATGAGAGCGTGAGGTCTTCACTCCTTCAGGAAGTTCTAATTGCCCGTTGGCAGGCTCAATTTTGTCCAGCGCGATTACAAGA
>DASQCY010000379.1:0-1970 GCA_035634495.1 Allostellaceae bacterium | reverse complement strand
CGACCCAACCGTCAACCTCTACAACCCGGTATGATCGTCCGCGCCGCTGCGACTGCTGATCAGTCGTGCCAAGATCAATCGGGCAGCGGTTTGAGCAGCATGTAAAGTCGCTTGTCCGTCACCCACGGATTCGCGAAGAAGCCGGCAAGCGCCGCATCACGACCTGCGCCGTCCCCGAGCATCACCGGAACGATGTGTCGTTCGGCCCATGCGGCTGAGCCGGTATGTAGCCAGCCTCAACACCGCGCAAGGCGAACGACGCTAAAGCGGTCGTAGTCGCCTGGGAGGGAAAGCAGGCGCTCCGCCCGTATCGGCCACGGATCCGACAAGGCTTCTTGTGGGTTCAGCTGGGCGAGTGCGGGATCGTCGAGCAAACAGCCGCAGAGGCTACGCCGACGATGCGTCCGCCACCGCTCCGGATCGCCTCGGGAACCGCTGCATCAGGTTGTAAGACCCCATAGGCCTTTTTCCTCTACCATCACCAGAGCGCGGCTCGGCGATCGAGGCTCCGATCATGGTGCGAACGGGCAACGTAGCGGCTTCTCGCGGTTCGAGCCCCGGGCTCGACGCCAGGCGCGGCGCCGCGACATTGCTGCTGCTTGCTGCACTCGCGCCAGCGACGGCGGTGGCACAACAGACGCCGCAACCGATCTTCAGCGAGCTCTTCGCCTACGACCCGGCCGTGCCGTCGCAATTGCTGGGGAAGTGGCGGATCTCCAGTCAGCTCGACGGCAAGCTGCAGCCGCTACGCGTCGGCGTCATCGAGGACCCCATCGGCAGGACGGTCGGCCGCGTCACGGTGCACGAGGGCGACGGGCTCGACGGCGCGAGCCAAGCGATGCTGCAGGCCAGGCGCTATGTCTGCGACAGCGAGAGCTCGCGCGCCGCGGCGGTGGAGGCCGAGCCCGGGGGCGTCGTGCCCAGCGAGCGGGCGGAGATCCAAGTGAGATCCGACCGCGCGACCGGCGCCGGCGAGCTGGTGAAATTCGGCCAACCCGTGTGGTACCGCTTCTCTTTCAAGATCCCCGGTGACTGGCCGCGGGATGTTCCGGCGGCGGGACGCCGGCTTTGCCGCACGGTCATCCACCAGATCAAGCAGGATTCCTTCAAGGGCGGGAAGTCGTGCGACGCCAGTCCTTTCTTCAAGATCGAGGCGCGGCCACTCGGCGAGCGCGTGCGTTTCTTCGCACAGGTGGCCGCCGGCGCACCCTGCGCCCAGCCGCCGATCGTGACGCGCACGAAGATCTGCCGGCGCGACCTGCCGCGGGAAAGCTGGACCACGGTTCAGGTGCGCCTCAATCCTGCCCATGACGCTAGCGGCCGTGTCGACATCTGGCTGAACGGCGCGTTCTGCGGCGACTACCAGGGACCCATGGCCGATCGCGACAATGGCGCCCGCCGCAACGGCGCACCCTTCATCAACGCACAGCCCCGCTTTGGCATCTACCGCGACTGGCGCTCGGAGACCCAGACAATCTATTTCGACAAGATCATGTTCTGGAACGCGGACCCGGCGGGACACCCGGACTGGAGCGTGCGTCCGCCGCCAGAATGACTGCCGATGTAGCCCCGACCTCTGCGGCGACGGGGTCGGGGTCACATCGCCGCGCGGCCGTGGGCCTTCAGCCCACGGGTTTTTGTCCTGTGGGCCCGGAGGGCCGTCCCGGGGATCAGTTGAGGCCGTAGAAACCCATCGCACCGCCGGCGAGAACGCCGCGCCGGGTCGCGGGCGAGGTGCCCTTCAGCCGCTCGCGCACCATGTCCGGCGCACCCGGAAAGAAGCCGTCGGGGTGCGGATAGTCGGTCGCCCAAAGGATCTTATTGGGCCCGATGAAGTCGGCGAGTACCCGGAGGCTGGTTTCGACCGGTTCGAACGAAATCCAGCAGTTGCGTTGGAAGATTTCACTCGGCCGCGTCTTCAGGCTGGTATCGTTGAAAAACTGATCGTCGAAATGGCGGTCCATGCGGTC
>DASQCY010000378.1:0-11547 GCA_035634495.1 Allostellaceae bacterium | reverse complement strand
AGTCCGGACTGCCGAGGCGGACACCGTGCCAGTCGATTTCGGCGCTGCGCAGCAGCTCGTTCAAGCTCAATTCAAAGCTCACTTGGCTGCCGGATCCCATCCACCGTAAACGATGGGCGATCAATTTCTGCGCGAACCGGTACAGATCCGGGTGCCGGTCGAGGAGGCTCCAATCGAGCCAGCTCACTTCGTTATCCTGGCAATATGCGTTGTTGTTGCCGCGCTGCGAGCGGCGCATTTCGTCGCCCATCTGGAGCATCGGGGTACCTACCGCAGTCAGCAGAATAACAAAGAAGTTCTTGATCTGGCGTCGGCGCAGCCGCTCGACGGCAGTGTCGTCGGTCGGGCCCTCGACGCCGCAGTTCCAAGACAGGTTGTTGTCCGACCCGTCCCGGTTCCCTTCCCGGTTCGCTTCGTTGTGCTTGTAATTGTACGAAACCAGATCGTTCAGCGTGAAGCCGTCATGGCAGGTCACTAAATTGATGCTTTGCTCGGGCTCGCGTTCCCGATGCCCGAAGATGTCCGGGCTGCCCAGCAGCCGCTGGGCCAGTGAGCGCACAGTGTCGGTGTCCGCCTTTACAAAGCCGCGGAGGTCGTCTCGGAACCGGCCATTCCACTCCTTCCAGCTATCGCCGATGAAGCTTCCCACCTGATAGAGACCGGCGGCGTCCCACGCCTCGGCGATCAGTTTGGTGCCGGAGAGTACGGGGTCCGACTCGATGTCCCAGAGAACCGGGGGATTTTCGAGCGGCCGACCCGTTTCGTCCCGCGCCAGGATCGAGGCGAGGTCGAAGCGGAAGCCATCGACATGCATCTCGGCGACCCAATACCGCAGGCTGTCTACGATCATGCGCCGCACGATCGGCTGATTGGCGTTGAGCGTGTTCCCGGTGCCACTGTAATTCGCGTACTGCGCGCGGTCCTTGTCGAGGATGTAGTATACTTCGTTTGCGAGGCCCCGGAAGCAGAGGGTGGGCCCTTCGGCATTTCCCTCCGCGGTATGGTTGTAAACGACGTCGAGGATCACTTCGATCCCGGCACGGTGGAGCGCCTTGACGAGATCGCGGAACTCGTCGACAGGACCGAGCGCGTCCTTCCGTGAACTGTAGCCGGCATGAGGAGCGAAGAACGAGACCGGAGAATACCCCCAATAGTTGACCAAGCCCTCCGGACAGTCCTGCCGGTCGAACTGGAACACGGGAAGCAGCTCAACGGCGGTGATCCCGAGATCCTGTAGGTATGGGATCTTCTCGATCATGCCCGCATAGGTTCCTCGGCGCTCCAGGGCTACGCCGGAGCTGGGATGCCGCGTGAAGCCGGCGACGTGCATCTCGTAGATTACGGTCGTGGCAAATGGCCGCCGCAATGGAGCGTCCCCCTCCCAGTGGTAGACATCGGGGTCGACCACCAGGCTCTTCATGGCGATCGCATTGTTCTCCCCATATTGGCTCGCCGCCTGGCGAGAGTACCCATCGGGCACGATAACGGCGCGTCCGTAGGGATCGAGGAGCACCTTGGCGGGATCGAAACGCAGAGCGTATGCGGGCGCGAAAGGGCCGTCGGCGCGATACGCATAAACCTGTCCAGGGCGGATTCCGGGCACGAAAACGTGCCAGTAATGGTAGGTGCGATGGGTGCGAGGATCGAGTTCGATCACGCGCGCCGGGCGCGTGGCGGCGGGATCATCGAACAGCAGGAGGTCCACTCGGCTCGCCTCCCTTGAGAACACGCTGAAGTTCACGCCGTCGCCGAGGACGGTGGCGCCCAGCGGGAAACTCCGACCTGTGTTCGACGCATCGGTCGCCGCGCAGGAAGCTACGGACGGCCCCTCGGATGGGGCTTGGAGTTTTGCAAAATCGAACGTCACCTCTTCGAAGCCGGCACCTGTTGGCCGGATCTCGCGCTGCCGGGAGGCGATCCCATCGGTGTCGAACGGCAGGTGCTGATCGGCAAACCTCACGACTAATCTCTAGAGAGTGGCCGTTTCTGACACAAGCGGGATCGCGGCCCCGATTCGCACTGACATCATCGATCAGATCCCTATTCCGTCTGCTATCCTGTCGCAGGCGATCGGGATCGGCTTTAACTTCGATCAAGTCGGCCGACACTTCCTTCGATTCGCTCGATCAGCGGGAAAGGGGCCTGCATCCTTACCGATCAGCGTGCTGACGAGCCGATCCATTGGAAACTGATTATCGCTGTCCTGAAGCGCATCATAGAGATGCGAGAATGGGTAGGAGGGTAGCGAGAGCGGAGAGCTGCAGCCAAACGATGTCGAGCCCGGCGCCGCCGCGTTTCCTCTGGTGCTTCCAACAAAGAATGGGCGGCGGGATTGATCCGTTCATCCTCCGCCTCTTCCGAGGACTACCAGAAGAAGCAATAGGGCGTGTGCCGAGCTCGGCGACGATCACGACCCTAACGCCCGAGGGAACCTCTTTCCCTCAGGCCGTCCGGTGCGCTTCTGAACCACGCTGTTGATCGCGCCGCGGTTCCCATCTGCATTGTCTACGTAGAGCCAAAAGAGAAGCCCCGCGTGCCGGCCGCCCGCATCGGAAGCTCCGTTCGGGCCCAACAGCACGCAAGCTCAGCGACGTCCTCGGGAATGAGAGGGCTTGCGAGCCGAAACTAGCGGGGAGATGTTAATTATTACTAAATTGACAATTTAATTTTGATGTGATATCAGTACGCATGGATTTGACCCCCAAGGAGGCGGCAATTTGGCGCGAGCACTGCGAGGAATCACGGAGAGAACGACCCGGCTCACACTGATGGCCGAGCGCTTTGCATTTATCTCAATTAGCGCCGAGCCGACGCGGACGAGCGGGGCGGGCGCGGGCCGACCAAGGTGCCATGAATTTGGATGAGAGGAGACCCACCCATGGCTGAATCCACGCTGCAAATACAGCCAGCACGGGGGCCGGGGCGGCCTTTCGAGAAGGGCCAATCCGGCAATCCGGCCGGCAAACCACCCGGGTGCCGGAACCACGCGTCGCGCGCGGCCGAGTTGCTGCTCGACGGCGAAGCCGAGGCGCTGACCCGGAAGGCCGTGGCACTCGCCCTCGACGGTGACCCGACGGCGATGCGGCTCTGCCTTGAGCGCATCGTCGCGCCGCGCCGCGCGCGAACCGTGCAGTTCGATCTGCCGCCGATCGCGGACCCGGCCGATATCGCAGCCGCGATGACCGCGATCACCCGGGCCGTTGCCGATGGTGCCATCACGCCGGGCGAGGCGGCCGAGGTCGCAAAGATCGTCGACACATTGGTTCGGGCGATCGAGGCCAGCGACTTCGACAGACGGCTGAAGCGGCTGGAAGCCAGCCTTGAAGCGGACTACTGACACGCCGCTGGCACGAGTGGCGGAGGGAGGCGCCGCGCGATCTGATGCAGGCCTGCCGTCGTTGCTGCTGAGGGCGCACGCCACACTTGACACCGTGTCGGCGCGGCCGGATGCGGGTGCCCGAGCGCTCGCGCGCTCGAAGTCGAGCGCATCGACGGCCATTTCAAATTGATGCACTACCGACACTTTTCCAGTCCGCACGCACATCGCGAAATCTCGATGCAGCGTTAACCTCGATCAAATCGCAATGCCGCCGGCATCTCCATATTCACGGATACGAAATAGCTACGGGCCCGACGGACCCGCATCCTTGCCGCTGAGGGCGCCGAAGAGGCACGTGCTCACCATGGATCGACCGCGGCTAGAAGATTTTGGGATTAAAGTCGTTGGAAAGATACGATGGCACAGACACAGGCAATTGATGGGCGGGTAACCGCGGTCCGCGGGGCGGTGCTGGACGTCGCGTTTGACGGCGCCGCGTTGCCACCGATCGATGAGGCTTTGGTCGTCACACCGGACAAGGGCGCCCCGATCATCGCCGAAGTGCAGTCGCATCTGGACGAGGCGACGGTTCGCGCCATCGCCCTGCAGTCGACGGCGGGATTGCGCCGGGGCGTGGTCGCGCATGCCACCGGCGGACCGCTCGAGGTGCCGGTCGGCGAGGCGGTGCTCGGCCGCTTGCTCGACCTCACCGGCGCGGTTGGCGACAAGGGGAAGCCCTTCGCTGCCGATGTGCCGCGCCGTGCGATTCACCGCAGCCCGCCGCCGCTGGCAGCGCAGAGCGGTGCGACGGAACTCTTCTCGACCGGCATCAAGGTGATCGACCTGCTGACGCCGTTGGCGCAGGGCGGCAAGGCCGCGATGTTCGGCGGCGCCGGGGTCGGCAAGACCGTTCTCGTCATGGAGCTGATCCATGCCATGGTCGAGCGTTACAAGGGCATCTCGGTGTTCGCCGGCGTCGGCGAGCGCTCGCGCGAGGGCCATGAGATGCTGCTCGATATGCGCAACTCCGGCGTTCTCGAGCGCACTGTACTGGTCTATGGCCAGATGAACGAACCGCCGGGTGCCCGCTGGCGGGTGCCACTGACTGCGCTGACCGTGGCGGAGTATTTCCGCGACGAGCATCACCAGAACGTTCTCTTGCTGATGGACAACGTCTATCGCTTTGTCCAGGCGGGTTCTGAAGTTTCGGGGCTGCTCGGGCGCCTGCCGTCCAGGGTCGGCTACCAGCCCACGCTGGCGAGCGAGGTCGCGGCTCTGCAGGAGCGGATCGTCTCGGTCGGCGACGTGTCGGTCACCGCGATCGAGGCCGTCTACGTCCCCGCCGACGATTTCACCGACCCCGCCGTGACGACAATCGCGGCGCATATCGACAGCATGGTCGTACTGTCGCGGCAGATGGCCGCCGAGGGCATGTACCCCGCTATCGACCCGATCGCGTCGTCCTCGATCCTGCTCGATCCGCTCGTCGTCGGCGGAGAGCATGCGGCGGTCGCCACCGAGGTCCGCCGAAATATCGAGCATTACCGCGAGCTGCAGGATGTAATCTCGCTCCTCGGCATCGAGGAGCTCGGTGCCGAGGACCGGCGCATTGTCGGGCGAGCGCGGCGTCTGCAACGTTTTCTGACGCAGCCCTTTGCCGTCACAGAAGCCTTTTCCGGAGTGCCCGGCCGCTCTGTCGCCCTTGCCGATACAATCGTCGGCTGCAAGATGATCCTTGCCGGCGAGTGCGACGAGTGGCAGGAAAGCTCGCTCTACATGGTCGGCACCATTGATGAGGCACGCGACAAGGAGAAGGCCGCGCATGCCACTGCGCAATCCGCGCCGGAGCGCCCGAAGCAGGCGGCTGCAGCATAATGAGCGGCGCCCTTCATCTCACTGTCACGACGCCGGGGCAAATCCTCGTCGATAGCGGCGATGTCGCGGCGGTGCGGGCCGAGGATCAGAGCGGCAGCTTTGGGATATTGCCCGGTCATGCGGACCTGCTGACCGTCCTGGTTGCCTCGGTCCTCCGTTGGCGGACCGCGGACGGCGCTACGCGCTTCTGCGCCGTGCACGGGGGTGTGTTCACCGTCTCGGCGGGCCGCAATGTTGCCGTCGCATGCCGCGAAGGCGTTGTCGGCGACTCGCTCGAGAACCTCGAAGCAAAAGTGCGTACCGTCCGTGCTGAGCAACTCGAAGCCGACCGTAAGGCGCGCGTCGAACAGGTGCGCCTGCATGCCCTGGCGGTCCGTCAGTTGTTGCGATATCTGCGCCCCAATCCGGCCCCGGTCGCACCGATGGACCCGGAGGCCGCCTCGTGAAGGGAACCGAGCTTGATCGCTTGGCTCGGGCTGCGCAAAGAGCTGCCGAGCGCGAGGCGGAGGGTCATGCAAATCCCGAACCCTCGCTCGGCGCGCGGCTCGGCCAGATTGGGGTTCTCGGCTGGACGATCGTCTTGCCGACATTGCTGTGTCTTTTCCTCGGCCGCTGGCTCGACCGGACCTTCGGCACCGGGATCTTTTTCTCAGCACCTCTGCTGATGGCGGGGGCGGCAATCGGCTTCTGGTCGGCCTGGAGATGGATGCATCGCCAAGGGTTGGGGCCGTGATGACAGGTGGTTTGGCGGTTCAGGTCGTCATCGGCCTCTTTGCGGGTTTCCTTATCGGCGTGCTGCACTTCGCCTCACTCTGGTGGAATGCGCGGCTCTTCACGACCGGGTCAGCCGGCAAGGCCATCGTTGTACAGATGGGGCGCATCGCCGTGGCGGTCGCCATGCTGACCTTGCTCGCCCGGCTGGGCTTCGCCGCCCTGCTGAGTGGCGGCCTGGCGTTCCTGGTCACCCGACCTTTGATGGTGTGGCGCTTCGGAGCACTGCGATGAACCACTCGCCGCTGCAGACCATGGCGCTCTTCCGCATTGGGCCGGTCGCGATCACCGAGCCGGTGATCGTCACTTGGGCGATCATGGCATTCCTCGTCCTGTTCGCCGTCGCCGTAACCCGCCGATTGTCGCTTCTCCCGTCGAAAACCCAAACCGTATTGGAACTCTTCGTCAGCGCCATCGACGACCAGATCCGCGGCACGATGCAGGTCGAACCTGGGCCCTATCGCGCGCTGATCGGGACCATCTTCATCTTCATACTTACCGCCAATTGGTCGTCTCTGATCCCGGGGGTTGAGGCGCCGACCGCTCATCTGGAGACCGATGCCGCCTTCGGCGCGATCGTCTTTTGCGCGACGATCTTTTACGGGATCCGGACGCGAGGCCTGTCGGGTTACCTCGCCACTTTTGCCCAGCCGACATGGGTCATGATCCCGCTCAACCTCGTCGAGCAGATCACGCGCATCTTCTCGCTGATCGTCCGCTTGTTCGGCAACGTCATGAGCGGTGTCTTCATTGGCGCGATCGTGCTGTCTCTGGCCGGTCTTTTCGTACCGATTCCCTTTATGGCCCTCGATGCGCTGACTGGAGCCATCCAGGCTTACATCTTCACCGTGCTTGCAATGGTCTTTATCGGCGCGACAGTCGCCAAGACGCGGCAGGAATCTCCCACCACCCCCACCCGAAAGTGAGCAACATCATGGACAACGCGATCCAACTGACCAGCATTTTCGCGGCGGCGATGGCCGTCTCGTTCGGTACGATCGCGCCCGCGCTCGGCGAGGGCCGCGCGGTCGCCTCGGCGATGGACGCGATCGCCCGGCAACCCGATTCCGCAGGCACCGTGTCGCGCACCCTCTTTGTCGGGCTCGCGATGATCGAGACGATGGCGATTTACGCTCTCGTGATCGCGCTGTTGCTGCTCTTCGCCAATCCATTCGCCAAGTAAACACAGACACAGATGCAGATCGACTGGTGGACGCTGGGGCTTCAGGCGCTCAACGCCCTCGTCCTGATCTGGCTGCTGGCACACTTTCTGTTTCGTCCAGTGGTCGACGCCATCGCGGCGCGGCAGAAGGCAGCCGGACAGCTGCTCGCCGATGCAAGAGCCGCCAAGGAGGCGGCGGAGAGCGAGCGGGAAAAGGCGGCCGCGGAAGCCGCAAACCTTGCCGAGCACCGCAGTGAGGCGTTGAAGGCAGCCGTAGCCGAGGCGGCGGCGGCAAAATTGGCGCTTCTCGCGGCTGCCCAGGCCGATGCGGACAAGCTTCGCGCCGCCGCCCAAGCCGAGATCGAAGCCGCGCGCCACGCCGAGGCGGTCGCCGCCGAAGATCGGGCGGGGCGGCTCGCCGTCGATATCGCAACCAAGCTGCTCGATCGATTGCCGCGTGAGGCGCGCGTCGCCGCCTTCATCGATGGGATCGCGACGGGACTGGCGAAGCTCCCGGAGGGAACTCGGGCATCGGTCGGCGCGGATGGTGCGTCGGTCCGTCTGACGGCCGCCCGTGCGGCAACCCCGGAAGAAGTCGAGGCCTGCCGCAAAGCGCTCGCCAGTGTCCTCGGACATCCGGTTTTGGTCGAGGTCAAGGTCGAGCCCGAGTTGATCGCCGGGATCGAACTGGAAACCCCGCACGCGGTCGTACGCAACAGCTTCCGTGCCGATCTGGTGCGCCTCAAATCCGAATTGGTTCGCCATGACCCAGACTCTGCCTGACACGCTCGACGACCCGTGGCTCGCGCGCAGCCGCGCGACTCTCGCCCATATCGATCTCGCCCCTCAGGCCGAGACGGTGGGTCGCGTGGAACGCGTCGGCGACGGGATCGCCCTCGTCTCCGGTCTACCGGACGCTGGCCTCAACGAGCTTTTGCGCTTCGACGGGGGGCGAATGGGCTTCGCGTTGACCCTCGATGCCGACTCGATCGGTGCCGTGCTGCTCGATGACGGCGAGGCAATCGAGGCGGGATCGCGCGTCACCGGAACCGGCGAGGTCGTCCGGGTCCCGGTCGGGCCGGGGCTGCTCGGCCGCATTGTCGATCCGCTCGGCCGGCCTCTCGACCGTGACGAGCCGATAAAGGCCGAAGCGCAGATGCCGGTCGAGCGCCCGGCGCCCGCCATCATCGATCGCGATCTCGTATCCGAGCCGATGGATACGGGCATCCTGGTGGTCGACGCCTTGTTCGCGGTCGGGCGCGGTCAACGCGAGCTGATCATCGGCGACCGCGCCACCGGCAAGACGGCAGTCGGCGTCGACACGATCATCAATCAAAAGCACACGGACCTGATCTGCGTCTATGTGGCAATCGGCCAGCGTGCGACCGCGGTGCGGCGGGTCATCGAAGCGGTGCAGCAGCACGGCGCCCCCGAGCGCTGCGTCTTTGTCGTCGCCTCGGCGGCGGCCTCGCCTGGACTGCAATGGATCGCGCCGTTCGCCGGTTTCACAATCGCCGAATATTTCCGGGATCGCGGCCAGCACGCGCTGATCGTCGTCGACGATCTGACGAAGCATGCCGCGACCCATCGCGAGCTCGCTTTGCTCACCCGCGAGCCGCCCGGCCGCGAGGCCTACCCCGGTGACATATTCTACCTGCATGCCCGCCTGCTCGAGCGCTCGGCGAAATTGTCGGCCGAGCTTGGCGGCGGTTCGCTGACGGCATTGCCGATCGCCGAGACCGACGCCGGCAATCTTTCCGCATACATCCCGACCAACCTGATCTCGATCGCTGACGGGCAGATCGTCTTCGACTCCCACCTCTTCGCCGCTAACCAGCGCCCGGCGGTCGATGTCGGACTGAGCGTCAGCCGGGTCGGCGGCAAGGCGCAAACCGCGGCGATGCGCGCGGTCTCCGGTCGCCTTCGCCTCGACTATGCGCAGTTCCTCGAACTGGAGATGTTCACCCGCTTCGGCGGCTTTTCGGACGCGCGCGTCAAGGCGCAGATCGTTCGCGGCGAGCGCATCCGAACCCTGATCACCCAGCCGCGTTTCGCGGCTCTGCGTCTCGTCGACGAGGTGGCACTCCTTGCTGCGCTCGCTGACGGAGTGTTCGATCCGTTGCCGGTGAAGATCATAACAGACGTCCGGGAGCGCGTCGCGGCGCACCTCGATTGCATGCCGGCGAGAGCGTGACGGCGATCACAAAGACTGGAATGCTCGACGATGCGACACGCGCCGCCCTAGCCTCGGCCGTCGGCGACCTCGCCAAAGAGCTTGAGGCTGCTCTGGAGCAGGAGGCGACAGCGTCATGAGCGGCAAGCTCGGCGAGGTCGAAAGCCGCATCGGCACCGTTCACCAGCTTGAGGCGGTGATCACGGCGATGCGCGGCAGCGCCGCCGCCCGTTCGCGCGAGGCGCGCAGCCGACTCGACGGTATCCGGGCCTATGCCGCGGCGATCGGCGAAGCGATCGGGCAGGCGCTCGCCCTCGCTCCCGAATCCGATCCGCCGCTGCGCAAGCCTCAAAGCCCTGAGGGGCATGTGGTCATCGTGCTCTGCGCCGAGCAGGGCTTTGTCGGCACCTTCAACGAGCGGATTCTCGACGCCGCCGAGAGGCATCTGAAATCCAATGCGGCGGAGCTCCTGATCATCGGTGATCGCGGCGCGATGGTTGCGGCCGAACGAGGGCTTGTGTTCGGCTGGTCGGCGCCGATGGTGGCCCACGCCGAGGAAGTGCCGCTGCTCGCCAGTCGCATCACCGATGCACTCTACTCCCGGCTCGAAAAGGATCAGGCGACGCGGGTCACGGTGATCCACGCCGTGCCCGCACCTTCGGCGGCGATTGAAATTGTTGAACGGGCATTGCTGCCGTTCGACTTCGAGCGCTTCAAGGTGGCGCCGCGCTTGGTCCCTCCGATAACGACCCTGCCGCCGGAGCAGCTCCTTGCGGAGCTCGCCGAGGAGTATGTCTACGCCGAGCTGTGCGAGGAGGTGATGCTGTCCTTCGCCGCCGAAAACGAGGCGCGCATGGAGGCGATGATCGCCGCGCGCAGCAATGTGGCGCGCAAGCTCGACGAGCTCGTCGGGAGCTTCCGTCGCCTGCGCCAAGAGGAGATTACCGGCGAGATCATCGAGCTCTCCGCCGGCAGCATACCAGCTGCGGGCTCCGTCAAGCGCAAGCGGAACCGCGGCTCGGCTCTGAACCGCTAGAGAATGACCCCGGAGGAACGGATGAATGCGCGCGATGTCATACCCGCGACGTCGTGTCGGTCGCATCCGACACGCCAATGCGGAAGATGGCCGCACTTCTCGTCGAGAAGCGCATCAGCGGCGTACCGGTGGTCGACGGCAGCGGCGCACCGATCGGCATGGTCAGCGAGGGCGACCTTATCGGCCGTAGCGAGGCCGAACGAGAAGCGGCCAGGACTTGTGGTTGACGACGTTCGCCGAAGGCGAAGCCGTGAACCCAGAATTCCTGGCGAGCCGCAACTATCCGACTGCGCGCGACCTGATGTCGGCGCCGGTGATCTCAACCGCCGAGGAGACCAGCCTCGGTGAGATTGCGGAGCTCCTGACGGCACATCGCATAAAGCGCGTACCGGTCGTCGTCTGTGACGGCCGCATCGTCGGGATCGTCAGGCGCGCCGATCTCGTGCGCGCTCTGGCGGCCAGGCCGCACATACCGGTTGTCCAAGGGAGGATGTGATGGCGCCGAGCATCGCGATCGACGCGGCGGACGACCCCTGCGAGGAAGAGCCGCATGAAAAACCGCGCCGGTTACGGGAGCTTGCTCATTGGTATCGGGAATTTGCCGAGAGGGCCGGTAATCCGGCAATCTGGGACGCGCGATTGAGGACGGCGAAGGAACTGGAGCAAGAGGCTGATCGGTTGGAGGACGAGTCGGCGAGTCGGCGCGGGACCGCTAGGTCACCGAACGAGCGACCGAGCGGCGGGGAGGATCGATTAATCGACTGAAGGCGGGATCACCCGCCGCGCCAAATTCCCGGTGACCAAGGATACAGCGAAATCGGCAAATTGCCCGACAAGGCTGCCGAAGCGCCCGATGAGGTTCTCGTCGAATCAAAGACTTGGCCGCCAATTTCCCTAACTTAGCGAACAGGGAAATTTTCCCGCCGAACAGGGAAGTGTTCTCGGCGGATTAGCGAACGAATCCACGATCTGCGGCCCGATCAGGGAAATCGCAGGGAACCGGCCATCCCCCGCGACAGGGTCGACAGGCCGCGCGTAAGGCATTTATCATCGTCAAGTTAAATTCGCTTAGATGAGGTAAAGCGTGGTTAATCCAACCACGGTTTCATTGGAGCGCGCGAGATAGCGTTCGGCCCTTTCGCCCACTTCCGAGACAGCGACTCCTGCTGGAAGCCGGCAGACCCCTGCACCTCGGCAATCGCGCGCTGGAT
>DASQCY010000377.1:0-3609 GCA_035634495.1 Allostellaceae bacterium | reverse complement strand
TTCCCGCGCCAGAACAAGGAAGGCGGGCTCTGCATCGCCGATTTCTTCCGTGACACGGCCGAGGGGACGCGCGACGTGATCGCGCTGCAGGTCGTGACGATGGGCCGGCGCGCCTCGGAGGCTGCGCGCGAATGGTTCGCGCAAAACCGCTATCAGGATTACCTCTACCTGCACGGCCTCTCGGTCGAGATGGCCGAGGCCTTTGCCGAATATCTGCACAAGCGCATCCGCGGCGAACTGGGCTTTGCTGCCGAGGAAGAGCGCGAGCCCGAGGCGCTGCTCGCCCAAGGCTATCGCGGCAGCCGGTACTCGTTCGGCTACCCGGCCTGCCCGAACCTCGCCGACCAGAAGCAGCTGCTGGCATTGCTCAACGCCGAGGCGATCGGCATCACGCTCTCCGAGGAAGACCAGCTCGACCCCGAGCAATCGACCTCGGCCATCGTCGTCCACCACCCGCAGGCCAAATACTTCTCGGTGTGAGGTGATGCGAAACCGGGAAACTTGAATCTCCCGGTTGTCGGGGTCAAATCCTCGGTATCATCTGCTGACCGATCAATCGGTTAGGCGACACTTTCCCGCGTGCGCGCAGCTGCGTGGAACCGGGTAATTTATCGGCCAAACCGGGTATTTTCGGCGCGCAGAAAGCGGGAATTGAGTCAATAACCGGGAAAAACCGGGAATTGTTAAGAAACCACATTACCGCTCAGCACGCGCGGGGCTACTGAGTATCGCTGCCGACCAACGATACGCCCTCGGCCCGCGCCGCGTCGGTGAGAGCTTTATCCAGGGTCGCGAGCGGAAAATCCTTGCGCACCGCCAATTCCAGGTACGAGGCATCGTAAACCGTCAGGCGCCCGCGCCGCGCAAGGGTCAGAACTCCCGAGTCGTCGGGAACCCCGTCCACAATTATCGCGAGACGAGATAGCTCGCGCAGAAACCGCGCGGTTCGCCCTTCCGTCAACAGCCCGCGCCGCTCACCCATGACGAGCCCGTTTCGCACCTCGAACCACCACAGGCTCGGCACAGCTGCGTCCTCACCCCGCAATCGCTCACGCGCCTCACTCGCCCTGGGATCAACCTCTTGAAATGCCCATGCCAGCATAATCGAGGCGTCTACCACCATCGCCATCGCTTAATACTTTCGTCCCTCCCGGATGAGAGATAGAATTTCTTCGACTGTAACCTTACTGCTTTTCTTGGCCAGCTCGGTTATATTGTCAATGGCCATGTCAATTTCTTGCTGCCGTTGCGAGACCTCCGGCACGATGCGTGCGATCGGCCGGCCATGTCGGGTAATGACGATCGTCTCGCCGCGCTCGACCTCGTCGAGCAGTCGGGGAAGGTGGGTCTTGGCCTCAGATGCCTGAACTTCGCGTGCCATGGTCTACTTTCGATTGGTCTAATCGACTAGTCTATATCAGTTCGTGGGATGGATATCAATGCGCTCTGTCCAAATTCGGACCGTGCTCTGGGCGATGTCCATTATGGGCAGGGCTGGCGTCGCTCGCGCCGCCGTCTTGGTAGGCAGCTAACGGCGCGCGGCGATCCCATGGGTCTAATCCCCTGTGATGACGTGGCGACCCGGGTTCAATCGCTTTTCTATCTCGATGCCGCGGACGCGCTGCGGAAGGCGCTGAACGAAGGTTGAGTGAACGAACTCTGCCGGAAGATTCCGAGCTCGTGGCGCCGATGGTAGGAAGACCGGATATGCGATGACAGGTAATTACGGTAGGGTAGGCGGGCTATTCGCTCGGCGTGACCTAGTCTACCTGCGCGGAGCTACCGAGCGGAGCAATGGTCACGACTTCGCCGCGGCTGTCTTGTCGTTATTGCGGAAGCCGAAGACGTCGAGCCCCGCATCGAGCGCGCCGGCCGCCGGTGTGCCGGGCCGCCGCAACACGCCGTGGATATGCAGGTTCTCGATCACCAGCGGCGGCGCCGCCGCCTCGAGCTTCGCGAGGAACTTGACCAAAGTTTCATACGGGCCGCTGAGCGTATAGCGCAGACCAATGGCGCGGTAACCGCCACGAACCTCCACCGGCAGGCTCTCGGTGCTGCCGATCGTCACACCGACCGAGGCGGCGAGCTCTTCGATGTGGCTTTGCAGATTGGCCGAGGCGATCGCGTCGCTCGAGCCCTCCAAGGTCATCTTGCGGGCGCCCGCGGTGGCGCGCAACTTGGCGACACTCGCCCGCAGCTCGGGCAGCTCGTCCGCGGCCGCCTTCAGTCGCGGTACCAGCATGCGCCGGTTCTCCAAGACCGCCGCGCGCCCCGCATAGAGATCGAGGATCGGCACTGCGACGACGAGATAAACCGCGCCGAGCACCACGAAGAGCAAAAGCAATGCCAGGAGTCGGCCCTGGTAGCCGGTAGTCAGGGAAGCGGGCAGCATCAGGATCCGGCCTGCACCAAAATGCTGTTTTCTATGCCGAGCTCCGGCTCGCGGTCCCCGGAGGGTGCCGGCTACCTGCGCCCGAAGCCACCCACATGTCCGACCCCCATGCCGAAACTGTGGAACCCGGCTGCGCTGTGGAAACCCGCTCGACCGTGAAAAGCGCGGCCATTTTGGACCCCAGCAAAGCGGTGGAAACTGTGGACCCCGGCGAAGCGATGGAAACGATCGGCGCCAAATCCGAAACCGGGGAACCCACCGAAGGGATAGTCGTAGCCGTAATCCGGCCAGTAATCGTAACCCGGCGAGCCCTCGGTATAGTCGCCGCCGCTCGGGGCGACACAGCCGTAATCCGAGGACAGCGTGTATCCGGGTGGGCAGATCGGGATCGGTCTGGCGGCGCTCGCCGGAGATCCGCGTAGCACGGTCGGGGGCGGGGGCGAGGCTGGCGGATCCGAAGCCGCTTCGGGCGGTACCGAGATGATCTCGGCGCGAACTGCGACGGACCCCGTCAATGCGAAGACGACCGCCAAGACTACGATCGGCGCGACCATCTTATGCATGCCAGCCCTCGCTTTCGTCATCATGGCCCTTCATCGTCCGCGGCTTCCGTCCGGCGCTTGAAGTGGGCATGCGGGATATATAATGCTTTTATCGCTGGCAGCGACCTCCGGGGAGGGAGGCTCGCCGATGGAGGACGGAACGACTTACAACGCTGCCACCGATCTGATCGAGCGGAACCTCATGGCGGGGCGCGGTGCGAAAACCGCCTTTATCGACGAGCGCGGGCGCTATAGCTACGCCGAGCTTTCCGAGCGGGCGAGCCGGTTCGCCAATGGCATACGTGGGCTTGGCGTCCATCCGGAGCAGCGCATCCTGCTCTGCCTGCACGACACGATCGACTTCCCGACCGCCTTTCTCGGGGCGATCGAGGCCGGGATTGTGCCGGTCGCCGTCAACACTCAGCTGTCGCCTGAGGAGTTCGCCTTCATGCTGTCCGACAGCCGCGCGCGGGCGGTCGTCGTGTCGGCCCCAGTGCTGCCAGCGATGACGGCGGCGTTGGCGCAGCTGCCGGGGCCGCGACCCACCGTGATCGTCGCCGGCGCCGAACTGCGGGCGGGCTCACTTGCCGCCCTGCTCGCCGATTCTCCCGCCACGTTCGACACGACGCCGACCCATCGGGACGAGCCCTGCTTCTGGCTCTATTCCTCGGGCTC
>DASQCY010000376.1:0-2264 GCA_035634495.1 Allostellaceae bacterium | reverse complement strand
TTGAATGACGACATATTGACGATCGCGATGCCAGGTTTCAGCAGTCGGTGCTGCTAAGGGGGGCGGAATGGCTGTCTCGATTGTTGAACAGGGCGGCCGCATCGTCGTCGGCACTCCCTACCACCCAAACTTCCCGGCCCGGGCCCGTCTTCTCGGAGGAGACTGGGATGCGCTGCGGCACGTGTGGATCTTCGACGCTCACGAAGACGATCGCGTAAGGTCGTTGTGCCGCGAGATCTATGGCACGGACGGGGTGGCTCCGATCCCTGACGCCGGGGGACAGGGCAGAAATGAGTTCTCCGAGGGGGCCGCGTTGCCGCACTACTTTGGCCACCGGCAGCGCCTTCGTGAGCGGATGATCGCCAATGGCACCGAAACCTTGCCCGATTACGAATTGCTCGAGGTCATCCTGTTCGCAGCCCGCGCCCGTGGCGATGTAAAGCCAGTGGCGAAGGCCCTTCTCGGACATTTCGGCGGCTTTGCCGAAATGATGAGCGCCGAACCTGAAGCACTGGCCGCCGCCGGGCTCAACCTCGCGGGCATCGCCGCGATCAAGGCGGCGCGGGAAGCGGCACTGCGGCTGATGCGCGCGGACTTGCAGCAGCGGCCGGTCGTCAACTCCTGGGACAAGCTTATCGATTACTGCAGCGCCACGGTCGCGCACGGCAAGATCGAGGAGTTCCACATCCTGTTTCTCGATCGCAAGAATGTGCTGATCAAAGATGAGCGCCAGCAACGCGGAACTGTTGACCACACGCCGGTCTATCCGCGCGAGGTCGTCAAGCGCGCGCTCGAACTCGGCGCATCGGCGCTGATCCTGGTGCACAATCATCCGTCGGGCGATCCGACCCCATCCAAGGCCGACATCGCCGTGACCCAGGATATCAAGAAGGCCGCCGCCCCGCTCGGCGTGGTACTGCACGACCACGTCATTATCGGCCGCAACCGCCACACCAGCCTGCGCGAGCTTGGGGAGATCTAGCAACCGAAGTCTATCGCGGTCGGATGCTCGATCGCGCCATAAGGGACGCTGGCGCGCTGCCACCGGTCGCCCTCATCGTCGCTGCTGCCATCGGTCGCTCCCTAATTCGCAAGGCCTGTGCACGTCCAAGGAGCAGCGCGCCAACCTAATTCGTCTCCGACTCCGTCGGCCGGCTTCCCATCATTCGGGTTGCCGGCGACGAGGCCCGACTGACATTTCGTTGACCCTCGATATGTAAGGTTGAGGCCGGCTTGGCGGACGTGATCCGGCCGGGCCAAGCCTGAGCGGGGAGCGGCGTCGAGGATGATCCCCCAACCCGGCGCCGCTCCCTTATCCACTCCGCCCTACGCCTCTTGCGGCTTTAGCAGATTTGTCAGTGCGGAAACGTTCTTCACCTGGCGGAAGTCGTGGATGACCGAGAGGCTCGCTTCGATCTCCCGATTGTGGAGTCCCGAGTGCGGCACCAAGGCGCGGTATTTTGCGTCGATGTCGGCCCAGGCGATCCCACCGATGCCAGCTCCCTTCGGCGCATAGACAGTGCTCATCGACGTGCGGCCGTCCGTCGTGCGAATGGTCACCATCGCGCCCTGCCGGTAACACGCAGCATTGTCGGTGGGTGGGGCGCCGACGCGGATCCTGTCGATCAGCCGGTGTATAACCGGATCGGTGATCTTGGCCTGTGTCGCATGCACCCATGAGAAGTCTTGATCGGCTACACCGGCGGCTAGGAAATAGGCTGGGCTGTGCGCCATCCCTATCAGGTCCGTCGGATGGCGGGGACCGGCAAGCGTCGTGACACCAGGGCGCGACAGCGTGATGCTTTCGACCTCGTCCGGCGCAATACGGCCGTCTCGCGCCGCATTGGCGGCTGCCTCGGCGAGCGCATGGTGGGGGTGACCACCGGGTACGAGCTTGATCGCCATGTCCGTCACGATGTCCCAGCTCTGCCCCAAATCGCGCGTCACGCTCGCCTCTGCGTTGGTGGGTTCGACGCCGCCATAGACCTCGAAAAACCCATGAGGCGTTTCGAGGATGCGCTCTTCGGCCTGGAATCCACGCTGCGCCGCGAGCGCCGCATGGATTCCCAGCATCGCCGCCAGCCCGGCGTGGTATTCGCGGGCCACGCTCGTGTTCGCCGCGGTCGCCAGCCCGCCGATCGAGGTCGCCGACAGGGCGATCGCCTGGGCCATCGGCGCCGCCTCTAGGTCGAGCAGCCTCCCGGCGGCGACCGCCCCGGCAAAGATCGCGATAAGGCACCCGTGAAAGCCCCGAGTGCGGAAGC
>DASQCY010000375.1:0-2640 GCA_035634495.1 Allostellaceae bacterium | reverse complement strand
CCGCTGCGCCACTTGCTCGTTCGTAAAGGTCTGCATTCCTTGACCGAGCGATGCGCCGACAGTCGCCGACTCGTCCCGTTCTCATGTCCCGAACCAGACATAGACCGGCGCCGGAGCCGCGACTTTGCCCGACAGCGTCCGCGGGACCCCGCTGAGACGGACTCGTTGGCGGAGGAAGATGGATTCGAACCATCGGTCCCTCGTGGGGAGACTCGAGCTCGCAATCCCCCGCTAGATAGCCCTGAATGCCGCTCGGTTGTCCACCAGCAGACAAATTCAAGGTTATGACCTTACCGCTCGCCGGGTTGATGTGTCGCCTCGGTCCTGACGACCCTTTTCTGGGGACTGCTGTACGCTGGATCCGAGCTTCTTCAAAACTCGCACAGACGGAGGTTGGCCTGTCGTGCGGAAAATCAGACGGCGCTGAGCTTCACCATCAGGAACAGCCCATCACTGGGATTAGGGGACCCAGCGCAGATGCGATTGGGATGACACCTGCCAAGGCGGAGCGGGTTTGCATCGACTCACCGCTGGAGGGAGCAGGATTCGAAACGTCGATCCCTCTCACAAAATACGTCGGTCTCTTCGCGGAAAGATGCGGCCAGTCGACCTCGGCCGCATGTCGCTCTCCGGCTAAAGCAGGCTGGTGGATCAAGAGCAGCCTGTCGTCCGTGCGAAGCGCTTTCAGCACGCAGCCGAAGTCTGTCGCGCATCGAAAATCCAGCAGGCGCTGGATACGGCTGGCATCGTGCCGGGCAACTGCGAAAACGACGGTGGGACTACTGGTTCGAATCCGGCTTGCTCCAACGGCGAGTCTACGAACACGCGCCGGCCCGCATGGCGGAGGCGGCAGCACCACGGCTGAGGTGCCGGATATATTTTGCGGCGAGCTCGACACCCCGCCCTAATCGCCGCGTGGTGCCAGTGGCAGACGAACGTGGACCGCCAATCCGTGTGGCCTCCGGTTTTCCGCCTCGATGGTTCCGCCCATCGCCTCGACATTGCGGCGGGCGATCGATAACCCGATCCCGAAATGGCTCTCGGCAGGGTCATTCGACGCTTCGGCGCCTCTTTCGACATAGTAGCGGTCGAAGATGTGCTCGAGTTGCCCGGAGGGCACCCCTGGGCCCTGGTCGGAGACGGTCAGATCGGCGAAGCGGTCGTCAGAGGTCAGGTGCACCAGGATCTCGCTTCCTGGAGGGGCGAACGAAACGGCATTGTCGATCAGGTTTTCGGCAACGCTCTCGATCATATCCTCGGTGCCGAGCACGAGGATCCCGGGGACAAGGTCCGCTGACATCGTCAGGTCGTGACTGGCGAGAATGATGGTCACGTCACGACTCGCGAGCACGGGAGATCGGATCTGAATGAGCCCGCCGATGATCTGTCCGAGATCGACCGGTACCCGGGGCTGCGCGAGCAAATCGGCGGTTGCTTCGTCGAGCCGGCGGGCCGCGCCAACCAACCCATCCAGCCGATCGAGTGAGTGTTCGACGACACCGATCGCGCGCTGGGCGCGCGGATTGTCTTGGGCAAGGGCGCGCCGCAGCGGCTCGAGTGACTGGCGGATGACTGCGATCGGCGTCTTGAAGGCGTGAGCATTTTCTTCCGCCGTACTCCGGATCTCAGCAGCCGAGCGATGCAAGGCGTCGACCATGCGGTCAAACTCGGCGCCGACATAGGCCAGCTCGAGGAGACCGCTCCGGCCCGAGAAGGACCCTGCATCGGGTCCCATCTCGCGAATCCGGCGTGCCCGCTCGGCAAACCTGCGCAGCCCTCTGCGGACACTGAACAGCGTCGAAAAGGTCACGGCGGCCATCGCAAGATAAGCCAGCGCCGCGATCCGGACGACCGGTGTCGCCCAGTAAGGCTGCCCGAGATGAGCCGACGGGAATGCGTCTTCGGAGAATGAGGCGACTACCACCCAGCAGCCCAGCGGGGTCGACAGTGGTGTCACCGCGGTGATGATCTCGGCACCGCCGGTCGGACGATGATAGATTAGCGAGAATGGGGTTTCGCCGCTGCAGTTTCCGGCGAGACGTTCCAGCACGCCCTGCTGCGCGAGCATGTCGTGTTCCGCCTGCAGATTGTCTTGCGTGACCGCGGGCCAAGACGCCAGATAGTAGAACGCATCTCTTCCAGCACTGGTATCGGCCGGCCTCAGGAGCAGCTTTATCGTCGTCACTTCGCTCGCGAAACGGGCGAGATGGCGTCCAAGATCAGGCAGCTCGGCGTTGTCGGCGGTCTCGAGCAATGGCAGCAAGGATTGGCTGATCACGCGCCCTTCGGCTCGCACACTGCTCAGCAGCAGCTCCTGGCTTTCCTCGTAGGCCCTCCGGAATTCCAGATAGAGGAAGACCGGGACCAGGATGAAGACGACGGCAAGAAACGCTATCTTCGCCGAAAGCGACGATGTCCAGCGGGCGCGCCGCCGTGTTTCAGATTTCCGCGGCCCAGCGGTATCCGAAACTGGCGTAGTTTCCGATATGGTCGAAATCGGGATCGACATCGCGGAACTTCTTGCGGATACGCTTGATGAAGGTGCGTACATTGGCGCGATACCCCTCCGAGCCGTGCCCGGCGATAAAATCCTTGCCGTGGACGAGATCGTAGATCTCGCGGTAGCCGACGTCCTGGCCC
>DASQCY010000374.1:0-2274 GCA_035634495.1 Allostellaceae bacterium | reverse complement strand
TCCACCGCATAATCCTCGAGGTCGTCCGGACCGCGCAGCAACCGCAGCCGGCCCTCGGCATGATCCCAATCGGGGTTCATATAGAGCAGCAGGGTAATGATCTTGCTCGCGGAATCGGTATGGATGCGCCCATCCTTGCCGTCGCTCCTGCCGCGTAACGTCAGCAAGGTCGGTCGATCGCCGAGCTCGATGCCGAACTTCTCCTCGATCGCGCAGCGCAGCTCGGCACCGGTCAGTGCTGCGACGAGGTGCGCGAAAGCCGGCCCGTATTCCAGGCTCTCGACCGGATAGCTGCCGTGACCGCGGATCTCGGGAAAATCGGCAAGCAGCGGCGCCAGCACGTCGCGCCGCAGAAACTCCTCGACGACGACGAATTCGAACGGCTCGCGGACCAGCGGTGCAGCGCGCAAGCGGTCGAGATCGAGGACGCTCTGCCGACCATCAACGTCCACGTGCTCAAGCGAGCTGGTCATGGAGGTCGTTCCAGCCAGGGTTTCCCGCGAGGATAAGTTGGACCTTCCATGCCCGCGGCCAGTGCTTCAGATTGTGTTCGCGCTGGATAGCGCTTTGGATGTCGTCATGGCGCTCAGCCCAAACGAGGCGCTTGAGCCCGTACTTCTTTGTGAACCCATCGGCCACGCCCTCTCGGTGCTCCCCCAGGCGTCGCGCGAGATCGCTGGTCACTCCGACGTAGAGCGCACCATTCGGACGGTTCGTCACGATGTAGACCCATCCGCCTGGCATCGATTTATTGTCGGTCTTCGCCGGAACAAGAGCAACTGCCTGAATACCCGGGTCGAGCGCAGGGCCCTCGAACCGTCGTCATCACCGGGCTCGACCCGGTGATCCACGCCTTTTTCTTGTCCGCGCCGATCTAGGCCGTGGCAAGCCCGTGGGTGGCCGGATCAAGTCCGGCCATGACGAATAGGGGGTAAGGGTGGGGGCTGGCGCCGGCGCGGGCGAGTGAGCTACTGGGGGGTCATGGAACAGCGCTGGGGCCTCCCCCTGATTGCCTGGCCTTCGCGGCTGCGCCCGAACTATTGGGATCTGGTGGCGTTGCCGCTCGTGCTCGGGCTGGTCGCGCTCGTCGCTTGGGGCGGTATGGCGATGAGCGTGCGCTACCACGTCGGCGAGGTCCTGCCGATCAGCCTCGACCCCTGGCGGTTGCCGGAGTACGCGCTGCGCACGGTTCTGCGCATGGGTGCGGCACTCATCGCCTCGCTGGTCTTCAGCCTCGCCTACGCAGCACTTGCCGCCAAGAGCCGCCGGGCAGAAAAAATCATGATCCCGGTGCTCGACATCCTGCAATCGGTGCCGATCCTCGGCTTTCTATCGATCACCGTGACTGGGTTCATCGCGCTCTTTCCCGGCCGGCTGCTCGGCGTCGAATGCGCCGCGATCTTCGCGATCTTCACCTCGCAGGCCTGGAACATGACCTTCAGCGTCTACCAGTCGCTACGTACGGTGCCGATGGAACTGATCGAAGCGGCACGGATGTACCATCTCTCGCCCTGGCGACGGTTCTGGCGGCTCGAAGTGCCGCATGCGATCCCCTCGCTCGTCTGGAACATGATGATGTCGGTCTCGGGCGGCTGGTTCTTCGTCGTCGCCTCGGAGGCGATCACCGTCTCCGGGCAGTCAATCCTGCTGCCCGGTGTCGGCTCGTTTATCGCCACCGCGATCGCCCAACGCGACCTCGCGGCGATCGGCGACGCCGTCCTCGTCATGTTCGTGGTGATCCTGCTCTACGATCAGCTGCTGTTTCGCCCGCTGATCGCCTGGTCGCGCAAGTTTTTGGGCGAGCCATCGGCCGACGCCGACAATGTACGCCCGTGGTTTCTGATCGTGCTGCAGCGTGCCCGCCTCTTCGACCTGGTCCAGGCCGGGGTGCTGGCGATCAACCGCATCATCGACAGTGCAATCGCCGCCCTGGCCCGGCGGCGCGAGCCGACAGCGGAACGGCGGCCGCGGCCGGCGTTCGATCGGGCTTTCGACATTGCCTTATTGGCGCTCGCCGCCGTCGCTGGCGGGTGGATCGTCAGCTTCATCCGCGAGAGCATCGACCTTGCCGAAATCGGCTGGGTTTTCCTGCTGGGGCTAGCGACCGCGGTACGGGTGCTGGTGCTGATCGCTGTCGCGTCGGTGATATGGGTGCCGATCGGCGTCTGGATCGGCCTGCGCCCGCAGGTAGCCGACCTGGCGCAGCCGATCGTGCAATTTCTCGCTGCTTTCCCGGCGAATTTGTTCTTTCCGGCGGCAGTGGTGCTGATCCTG
>DASQCY010000373.1:0-3282 GCA_035634495.1 Allostellaceae bacterium | reverse complement strand
ACTCCTACGTGTTTGGTTGATGCACAGAAAGGCTATGCCGGCATGCCAACCATTGGAAATGCCCGGTCGTTATGGTTTTCATTCCACTCGCCAGGCACCATTGGGAAGCGGGTCGTGTGGCGTCGACGCGGAGCCGCTCAGGCTCTGAAGCACGGCGCCGTCCTCTTCGATCTGATATGCGACGAAGACGCGTTTCGGTTCTGCCGATAGTTTGAAGGGTCGGTCCCGTAGTGCTTCCGGAAGGTTCGAGTGAAGCTGCTGCGGCTCTGATACCCCGCGTGAAGTGCCGCTTGCTCGATTGACAATGCATTGGCAGCCAGCAGGCCAGCCGCATGCGAAGATGGCCCTCGTTCATCTCTGAAGGTTTATTTGAAGGGCGTGGTCAGAGGGTTGTCATTAGTGTCGAGGACGAAGACAGCGAGCAGCTTTGCCGGCTCTGTCTTGCTCGCGTTGCGGCTGATCGAATGGATCGCACCCGGCGTTTCGGACCAGCTCTCACCCGCCCGATAGATGCGCGTCTCGCCGTCATTCACTTTCGACTCGATCGCGCCCGAGATCACATAGGCATAGATGAAGGCCGACTTCGCGTGGGTGTGAGGCACGGAGGCCGCGCCGGGGGCGTAATCGACATCCAAGGCGATCAGCGACTTGCCGCGGATATTGGGGATGGCCGCCTCGAAGTTCTTCGTGACGGTTTCCGCTTCGCTGTCATGGGCGTAGCTGGGGCCGGCTATCGAGAAGGCGAGGGCTGCGCAGGTGGCGGCGATGATGGTTCGGATCTTCATGGGCTTTCTCCTTCTGCCTATAGGTTGGTCTTCGTTCTTCATTGTTTCCTCCCGGCCTCGCGGGCCTGCTGATTACGGACGCCGAACGGGCTAGTCTCGCGGGATGAAGTCGACGTGGGGCCCCGGCTCAATGATGAACACCGCGAACGCGGCGAGAACGCACGCGATCGCGGCGACAGCAATCGCCATGTGGAATCCTGAGAACAGCTGAGGACCGCCATGCTGCAGGACGCCGCCGAGCAGGGCGATGGCGAAGAGCGACCCGGCGCGCGCGACCGCGCTGTTGACACCAGACGCAGTTCCGGCGCGATCGGACTCGACGGAGGTGAGGACGAGGGTCGTCAATGGCGCGATCACCAGGCTCATGCCCAGCGACAGCAAGACGATGGGGGGAAAGATGTCCGCCCAATAGGTCGCGTTCGAACCGACACGGAGCGCCATGGCGCATCCCAAGGCCACGACGGTGCCGCCGGCGAACAATGGCAAGCGCCGGCCGAACCGGCGGCAGAGCATGCCGGCGAGCGGCGAGACGATCGTAATCAGCACTTGCAGGGGAATGAAAGCCAGGCCCGCCACCAGCGTCGGCAGTTGCGCGCCCCGGATCATTACGAACGGGATCAAGGTTAGCATGATAGTGAACGGCCCGTAGAGGAGCGCGGTGAACAGGTTCGCGCCGACGACCGACCGCGAGGCAAAGAGGGACGGGGGCAGCATGGCGTTGTCGCCTAATCGCCATTCGGTCACGATGAGGCAGGCCAAGCCGCCCAGACCGACGATCAGGGCGACGAGCACCCAACGGTTCAGACCGGAACCGTTGGTCAGGCTGGTCAGCCCCGCGCCCAGCCCGCCGAGCCCGACTGTCGAAAAGACCGCGCCACCGACGTCGACCCGGGTGTGGCTGGTCAGGGAGTCCTTGGGTATCCAGACAGCGCCGACGGCTAGCGCGCCGGCGACTGCGGGCAGGAGCATCAGAAAAGTCGTCCGCCAAGACCCGCGATCGAGGATTGCGCCGGCGATCGCGGGAGCGACGCCGCTGGCGACAGCCGCGGCGGCAGACCAGATGCCGACCGCACGGGCTTTCTTGTCGGCGGGAAAGGCCTGCCCGAGCACGGAAAGGCCGTTGGGCAGGATCAAGGCTCCGCCCAAGCCTAGCAGGAACCGGCCAACGATGAGCGGCGCGAAACTCGGCGCGAAACCAATCGCGGCCGCGCCCAGGCCATAGAGAGCGATCCCCGCGAGGAAGATCCGCTTCTGTCCGAACCGGTCACCCAGAGCGCCGGCGACCAAGGTCAGGGCCGCGAGCGGTAGGAGCTCGGCGTTCATCACCCATTGCAGGTCGAGCGGGGACAGGCGCATGTCTCGGCCAATCGCCGCGAGCGCGACTGTGACGACGGCGCTGCTGACGAATACGAGGCAGCTGCCCAGACTCGACGCAGCGAGCACCTTTGTGCTGCCCTGCGCGCCGACGGTCTTAGGCTCGGAGAGCGCCAGGCCGCCGTCGGTCAGGATCAGGGGCGCGCTGCTCACGACCCAATTCCTCAGGATAGGTCGCGCGATTCGCCGCGCGAACTCATTGGCCAGCAGCCTGAAGCCGCGCCGCCGTGTCCGTTCGCGGATCACTCCTCGCAACATCAATTCAACCTCAAGCACACCTTCTAAACCGCCGTCACTTGCAGCCCGCGCTGCACCGCCGGCCGCGCGAGGCCACGGTTGAGCCACGCCTGCATACGAAGAAGGCGGTCGAAGCCGAGGAGCTCGTGCGCTTCGTAAAAGTCGATAAGATTGTCAGGCGGGCTGTCGCACTGCCGTCCCTTGATTGTTGTCGATCAGGTACCGCCAGAACCCATCCGCGCCGCGCCGCATGATGTCGCTTGCTGTGCCGTGCATGTGCACGATCTTGCCGTCAGGACCTGTTCCGTCAATTGACCAGTCCAGCACGATCTGGGCGGTGTCGCCGCCGACGAACACATGGCGCACATTAGCCTTCAGCGGCAGGCCGAGCTTGATATCGTGCTCGAGTATGGCCGTGAACTCGGCGCGATCAGTGATGGTTCGCCCGTCGTTTGCGACGAATACCGCCTCCGGGGCGTACAAGGCCATCATTGCCTCGATCTTTCCGGAGTTAAATCGCTTGAGCAGAGACGGGATAACGCCTTCGGCTTCAGTTGGGAGGGGAAAGCTCTCGGACATCAGGGTCTCCTGTTCGTGTTGGTTGAGCTGCCATGCGGCGATGATGCGCATTGTGGTAGTTATGATCGCAACGCTGGACGAACTTTTCCAATGGCCGATGCGCATAGTTTTCATAACGACGGAGAATGGCGCGATGCCAGTCGTCAATCCATTCGCAAGTCAAGGCGAGTTACGCGGGCCGTTACTGCGTCACGCCGCGCTGCAAGCGGCAATAACGATCGTCCATCGACTCTATGGCGAGAGGTGATTTCCCTCGCCTCGTGCCGTGCACCGCCCATCTCTCACGAGTAGTCGCCGCCGCTCTGTT
>DASQCY010000372.1:0-3037 GCA_035634495.1 Allostellaceae bacterium | reverse complement strand
GAGTGGGATAGCGCCAAAGAATCCGTCCGAGACCATTGGCGATGCAGGTCTTTTCGAGCAGGGGCGATGCCTTACCGGTCCGGAAAGGTCGGTGCCGCGTCCCGATGGACCCGGCCGTTCCGCTAGGGTGGCGGAGACCGGGCGGCAGCAGACCGGGCGGCAGTAGATCACCTCGGATGGACGCGTCGCCAATGCTCGGCGATCTCGCGTCCAGTGCAGATCCACACACGGTCGCGGGCGGTGAAGTGATCGAGAAACTTGACGAGCCCGGCGATGCGGCCCGGGCGGCCGGTCAGCCGGTCGTGCAAAGCCAATGACATCAGTTTGGGATGGTCGGCGCCCTCAGCGTACATGACCTCGAAGCAATCGATCATGTAGCGGGCAAAATCCTCGCCGGTCGAGAAACCGCGATTTTCGTCGAACCGATTGTCGTTGGTCTCGAACGAATAAGGAATGACCAGGTGAGGCGCGCCGCCGACCGAAACCCAGTAGGGCAGCTCGTCGTTCAGTGAGTCGCGGTCATACAGAAAACCGCCGAGATCGAGGTGCAGGCGCCGCGTGTTGGCGCTCGGCCGGCCGGTCATCCAGCCGACCGGACGGACCCCGGCGACGCGCTCGATTGTCGCGATACCGAGGCGGACATGCTCGCGCTCCCTCTCTTCCGGCATCGTCTGGTAATCGAGCCAGCGATAGCCGTGGCTGACGATTTCGTGCCCGTCTTCGACAAAGGCGCGGGTGATCTCGGGGTTGCGCTCGGCCGCCCGCGCCACCGCCAATAAGCAAACCTTGATCCCGAATTTACGGAACAGGCGCAACAAGCGCCAACCGCCGACGCGCGAGCCGTATTCGAAGACCGACTCCACCATCGGACTGCGCACGCCGGGCAACGACGGAAAGCCGATATCGTTAAGCGCGCCCTCGCTGACACTGTCGCCGTCCATTACCGAGCGTTCGCCGCCCCCCTCGAAATTGAGGTTGATATTGACCGCGACCCTCGCCCCGCCGGGCCATTGCGGATTGGGCGTGTCGGCGCCATAGCCGAGAAAGTCTCGATCAGAGATCATTGCTGCGTCCCCATCACCGTGCCAGGCTAAAACGGATCTTCACCGAGACCTCGATCTGAGACATTGTCATTCCTGCCGGAAAAGGCGGCAGTTGCGCCCCGCGCATCATCTGATCGATGCCGCCGTCGAGATCTGCGTATCCGGTGCTGTTGCGCAGCGTGTATTCGAGCACCCGGCCAGAGCGGTCGACCCGGAAGCTCAGCCCGACGCTTCCCTCCTCGCCGCGCTGACGCGCGGAATCGGGATAGTATTTGTGGGTCTCGAACCAGGCGCTGATCATAGCCCGGTAATTTGCGCCGAGATCGGGCCCCGGGACACCCATTGGCATTGCCGCAGCCGCCGCCGATTGCATCATCGAGTATTGCGATGCAGTGTTTGCGGCCTGCGGCGCTTGGGCCAGCCCGCTCTGCGCTGGGGTCGGCGCGGAGGCAATTGCTCGCGGTTGGGGCTGGCGCAGGACCGGTTTCGGCGGCTGCCTGACGACGGCCTTCTGCGGTGGCGGCGGCACCGGCTCGGTTTGACCGGGCGGCAGCAGCATTCCCGACACCGGGGTGGGGAGCGGCTCGGCTTCTGTGACCACGGGCTCGGTTTCGGCAATCTCTTGTGGCGGCAACGCCGCGATCGCGGAGGGATCAGCCGGTGGGCTCGCCGCTTCCGGAGCGAGGACGGCCTGCGGTTGGGATAAAGACTGGCCCAAGGCGACCTCGATACCGCCCTTGACCGTGGGCTCCGGCGGACTGGGGTCGGCAACCAATAGGACCAGCAGGACAAATGCGATGGCATGGCCGGCGGTCGACAGGGTCAGCGGGAGCCTCATTCCGCTCATTGCGCCCTATTTCGACAACGAAACCGCAAGTTTCGAGGAGGTGGACAGCCGATCGACGCACCCGGCGACGTCGCCGCTCTTGTCGCGGCAATGGATAACGTCGTTGACGAGAATGCTGCCGATGGCGCTGCAGGCGGTTTCCGAGATTTCGAACACCTTGACGCTGGTCTTCGCCTGCCGCAGCGGTGCCACGTCGACCGCCAGCCGGCGCATGATCGTTCCGCCGCGGTCGAAGACGACGAGGTCGAGTGCAAAGCCCGAGAATTCGGCCGATCCCGGGTTCGAAATGACGAGATAGGCGCGGCAATTGCCGCCCTGATCCTCGAGCCGGTTGAGCTCGACCCCGATCGAGGACGGTGCTTCGGCACCACCCGGCGCCGGCCAACAGAAGAGTGCCAACCAGACGAGAACGGCGACGTCCAGCGCTCGCTTGGTAACCCGGCTCCGCCGGCGGAAGAGGCGGGCTCGATCGATTAGGCTGTAGCCGCGCATGACGGATCGCACCTCGCTTGAACGATCGCCTGGCCGGACCCTACGCTTGCCGATCTGGTCCGACAATCGCAAGGAATCAACAAAGATATCGCGTCTTGCCGCCATCCATCTCATTCGCGGCCCGGAATTTCGGTCAAGGCCTATCCAGGGGTGGCCTACCGCTGCGACTTTGAAAAAGGGGCGCCTACGCTAATTATCGTGGGACGAACAAGCCCTCTGCAACCGACGCCCGCGCGAAAGTGAGGAGCTTGCTACACCGACATCCGAAGTGAAAGGGAGCTACCGCTGCGCCCTG
The DNA here is from genome assembly GCA_035634495.1 of Allostellaceae bacterium. Classification (GTDB taxonomy): domain Bacteria; phylum Pseudomonadota; class Alphaproteobacteria; order ATCC43930; family CGMCC-115725; genus AP-15. The sequence goes on along the minus strand of DASQCY010000372.1, from coordinate 360 downwards.
GCGTTGAAGATCGAAACGAGGCTCAGCCAATCCTCGGGGGTGGCAGTTCCGCAGTCCGAAACAGCCCACGGTCACTTCAGATTGCTCTTCTGCTCCCAGTTATCGCGAGGTGCCCGCCGGACCGTATATCGGATCGCCGGCCTTTCTCAAATTGCCCACCGGGTCGTAAGTCCGAGTTTGCAGCGAGGCGAGCACATAGGCGATGTCCTGGGCCTGGACGGCCGCCGTGTCGGTACGGCAGATGCTGGCGTGCATCATGTAGGTGTAGCCGCCAAGCCAAACCGGTCCGGGCTTCAGGACGGCGACGCAATTGTGCGTTCCATCGGAGAATTCGATCGACCTCTCTTGCCCGTTGATCTG
>DASQCY010000371.1:0-2668 GCA_035634495.1 Allostellaceae bacterium | reverse complement strand
GGATTCGGGCGCCTATCTCGCCTGGAAGCGTGACACGATTATCGACGTTGCGGCCTATTGTACGTTCCTTCACGCAAATCAATACGTCGATGTCTATATCAATGTCGACGAAATCAATCCCCGAGATCCTGCGGAGTCCGGACTGCGGTCCTATCAGAATTTTCTAACAATGCGCCAACGCGGGCTTGATCCGATGCCGGTATACCATGTGCGCGAAGATTGGGACTTGTTGCGCCGATACCTGGATCTTGGCTGCGCCTATATCGGCCTGGCTGGTTCTTCATCGAGAGGCGAGTGTGAGCCGCATTTGTCGGGCGACAGATGAAACTGGGGCTTTGGCGACATTGAGAGGTGGACCCCCTCGCTAAGGAGGAGGGTCGATAATGGAGGATTGGGTGCAACCTGCTTCGCGGGGGGAGTTACCGCGGAGGGAGGTGATGCAGACGCCGGACGAGGTCGCGGCGATGCTGCGGTTGAAGGCGCTGGGGTGGGGGGTTCGACGGATCGCGGCTGAGCTGGGATGCAGCCACATGACGGTTCGACGATATTTGTCAGCGGGCGGTTGGATAGCGTATCGCGGTCGCGGTCGGCCGCGGACGCTGAGTGGACTAGAGGAGTGGGTGGCGGAGCGTTTCCGCCGGCATGCCGGCAACGCCGATGTGGTTCGCCAGGAGCTTGAACGCGAGAAGGGGATCCGTTTGACGCTGCGGACGGTCGAGCGCGAGGTGCGTCATTTGCGGCGCGAACTGGAAGCGGAAGCGCGAGCAACGATCCGCTTTGAGACGCCGCCCGGTAAGCAGCTGCAGATCGACTTTGGCGAGCGCCGAGCAATGATCGGCGACGAGAACGTGAAGGTCTACCTGTTTGTGGCAACGTTGGGCTATTCGCGGCGGCTCTACGTCCGGCCGTTTCGTAACGAGCGCCAGGAGAGTTGGTTTGCCGGTGTGGAGGGCGCCTTCCGTCACTTCGGCGGGGTTACAGAGGAGGTGCTGCTCGACAACGATCGCGGGCTGGTCGCGCGTCACGACCGGGTGACCCGGGAAGTCGAGTTCAATGCCCGGCTTCACGCCTTCGCCAAGCATTGGGGTTTTCGGCCGCGCGCCTGTGCACCCTACCGGGCGCGCACCAAGGGGAAGGACGAGCGTGGCGTCGGCTATGTCAAGAAGAACGGCATTGCGGGACGGCAGTTTGAGAGCTGGTCGGCATTGGAAGCCCATCTCGACGGATGGACGCGCGAGGTCGCCGATCAGCGGGTGCACGGCACCACCGGCGAGGCGCCGATTGAGCGCTTTCGGCGCGCCGAGGCTAGCGCGTTGCGCTCGATCACTGCAGTTCCGCCGTTTGAGATGGCACGCGAGCTGGTGCGGAAAGTGCAGGCTGATTGCGTCATTGAGGTCGACAGCAATGCCTATTCGGTGCCGTGGCGGCTGATCGGGGAAACTGTGCGCGTGGTGATCGCGGGCAATCTGCTGCGCGTCGACCATGCCGGGCGGGAGGTCGCGGTTCACCACCGCCGGACCGGCCGCTTCGAGCGTGTTGTCGACCCAGCCCACTTCGCCGGCGTTGTCGGCTTCGACCTCACGGCGCGGCTGGCGACCGTCCCACCTCCCGAACCGATCGGCACCGATGAGCTACTGCGCCCGCTCCTCGAATACGAGCGCCTAGTCGGAGGGTGCTGGTGATGGAACAGGATCACCTGATCGCGATGCTGAACCGGCTCAAGCTGACAGCGATCCGCGATCAGCTCGACAGCCTGGTCGACGAGGCGGCCCGGCGCGAGCTGACCATTCGAGAGGCGCTCTCTTTGTTCTGCGAGCGCGAGATCGGCCGTAAGGATGAGCGGCGGATCGAGATGAGCATCGGGCTGGCGCGCTTCCCTTTCGTCCGCGATCTCGACGGCTTCGACTTCGCCGCCCAGCCCTCGATCGACAAGAAACAGATCCGCGAGATTGCGGCCGGGCGCTTCATCGCCAATGCCGAGGCGATACTGCTGTTGGGGCCGCCCGGGGTCGGTAAGACGCATCTGGCAGTGGCGATCGGGCGACAGGCAATCCTGGCCGGCTATACGGTGCTGTTCGTGCCGGCGCCGACTTTGGTGGCCCAGCTCGCCAAGGCGCATAGCGAGGGTCGGCTCGAGGATCGCCTTACTCACTTCGGCAAACCGAGACTGCTGATCGTCGATGAGCTCGGCTACCTGCCGTTCGAGCCCAGTGCGGCGCATCTGTTCTTCCAGCTCGTCTCGCGGCGCTACGAGCGGGGCAGCATGCTGATCACCAGTAATCGCTCGATCGGCGAGTGGGGAACCGTGTTCGGCGACGCCGTGGTGGCAACCGCCATCCTCGACCGCCTGCTCCATCACAGCCACGTCCTCACCATCCGCGGCGACAGCTACCGGCTGCGCGAGAAGCGGCGCACCGGCTTGCTGAAAGCGCCGCTCATCGCGCAGAACGTGCCAGTACCGGCATGACTACGAGCTTGCCCAGGTGGGTACACAGGAACCTCCCGCGCGCCGCTCCGCCAGACTGTTGGCAGTCGCTGCGCAGCGCACGGGTCCCTCCTGTGCACTACCTGGACAAGCCGCTCCGACTGAGCCTCGGGGCAACATCACATAATCCGGGCGTCCAGTTCTCAATGTCGAAAAGGGTCCAGTTCCGGATGTCGGTTGACA
>DASQCY010000370.1:0-2522 GCA_035634495.1 Allostellaceae bacterium | reverse complement strand
ACCGCGGTCGGTTCCGTGATCGGGCGACGAATCGGAATCAAGCCGCAGCAGAAAACCGACTGGTTAGAGCTTCCCAACTTGTGGGGGATGTTCGTTGGCAAGCCCGGAATGCTGAAATCGCCGGCAATGGTGGAGGCACTCAAGCCGATCCACCACCTCGAGGCCGAGGCCGCGAAGGCTCACGTGCAGGCGATGGAGGAGCATTCCCTGGCCGTCGCCGAGTTCAAGCTGCACAAGTCGGTGAAGGAGTCGGTCCTCAAGGATGAATTGAAAAAACGGATGTCCGAGAGAGTCGTCAAGCTCGGCGATGTCTCTCAACTCAAGGAGACGATCAAGGAGGCGCAGAAAGAGGATCCGCTCGGACTCGGCAAGGGGCCGGAGGAGCCTAAGCCGGTCAGGTATCGCACTAACGATACCTCGTACGAGGCACTTGGTGCGCTGCTGATGACGAACCCGACCGGGCTTCTGGTCGAACGCGATGAGCTGGTGTCGCTGCTGAAACATCTCGATACGGAGCAGCAATGCGTTGCCCGCGGCTTCTATCTGTCAGGATGGTCCGGCACACAGCCCTATACGTTCGACCGGATCACCCGCGGTCATCTTCACATCGACGCCGTCTGTCTCGCGGTGCTGGGCAACACACAGCCCACGAAAATAGCCGAATATGTGCGGCGGGCAAATGCGGACGGAGCCGGCGGCGACGGCCTGATCCAGCGGTTCAATCTAATTGCCTGGCCTGAAGCATCGAGCGAGTGGAAGAACGTCGACCGCTATCCCGATTCGGGCGTCCGGGACGCTGCTTGGAACGTGTTCACCCGGCTCGCAAAACTCAACGAGACCGAGGCGTTCAAGCTGGGGGCCATGAAGGGCCCCTATGACAAGGTTCCGTTTCTGCGCTTCGACGATGCCGCGGCGGCAGAGTTTTTGACATGGCGCGAGGGGCTCGAGCGTCGCCTGCGCGGTGATGAACTCTCCCCCGCGCTCGAGGGCCATCTGGCCAAGTACCGCAAGCTTGTTCCCGCGCTCGCCCTTATCAACCACCTCGCCGACGGTAAACAGGGCAACGTTGAGCAAGAAGCGCTCATCCGGGCGTTGGCTATGGCCGCGTACCTCGAAACCCACGCGCGACGAATCTACGGCGCGTCGGACACGATTGAGATCCTGTCGGCCGAGGCGATCCTGGCTCACATCCGGCAGGGCGACCTCAAGGACGGATTCACCGCGCGCGACGTGCAGCGGCACGGCTGGTCGAAGCTGACGGATCACGACCACGTGCAACGCGGCCTCGACCTGCTGGTCGACCTCGATCACCTGGCCACCGACGCAGCCGGGAACGCTGGTCATGGGGGGCGCCCGAAGGTGACTTATCGGATCAACCCGGCAACCAAGGATGCCCGGTCATGAGCAATCCGTACCTCCAGAGGCTGCAGGCCCTGAAAACGGAAAGGGGCGCACGTGACGAACTGACAAAACTGACAAACCCCCGAACGGAAGTTGTTGCCGACGCAGCCTCAACCGAAGGTCTACGTATTGTCAGTTTTGTCAGTACCCAGAGTAGGGGTTTTTCTAAATCTGAAGGCAGCGGCGCCGATCAGGGCGACCTCGCTGCGACGGCCGAAAACGTCACCCGGGCGAACCGACAAAACTGCCAAAACCCACCTTATTGGCGCACCCTCACGGTGCTCGAGGCCGTCTGTCCCGACCTTGTCCAGGTCGACCGCTGGCAACAGGCGGTCGAGGACGGCCGCGCCTTCCTCGCCAAATGGATCGCGCAAGCCGAGGCCCTCGGCTGGACCTCCCGCGACTTGTTCGGCCTCCACATGCCACCGGCACGACCGCACCCGAGCTATCACCGGCTATCCCGATATGACGAGACCGGCCTGATCTGGTTGCTCCAGGGACGACAGGTCGTCGGGCTAACCGCGTCCACAGCGGCAATCCTTAACCCTAGTGGGTCGATCACGTGCTACCGCAGGCACAACAAGCCTGCCATCGGACCGCTAGGCGACAGCCTGGACGACTTTCAATGATCGTCCGCAAACGAGATCGTCGCCTGCGAGCACGGAGATATCCGCCGGATTGCCGGGCACCCCTTGGCCTCTTGAACGCCGTCAGCGAAGGCCGGCTGCATCACGGCCGCCGGATGTCAAAGCCCGGCGCATGGCTTTTCGATCTTGGGGACTATTCCCGGAGGCGGCCATGAAACCCAAGACGATCGAAATTCGAAGTTGCGGCAAGACGTTCGAGATGTCCGTCCGCGATCTCACCGATTGGCAACTCGACCGGCTTTTAGAGCAAAACGCCGATCGAGCGGCCATCGATCCCGCCGAGATCGACCTGTTGCGGAAAGAGCAGGCCTGGCGACGCGAAGCCGCCAGCCTGCACACATTCACGGACACGAACCGACACCTGGTCGAGGTGCCGGACAGCTTCGCCGTCGCTCGCTGGAGCCGCAACGCCGACGTTGCCACCATCGCCCGCTGTATCCTGGCGACGTTGAAATACGAGCCACACACCGCCGA
>DASQCY010000369.1:0-3246 GCA_035634495.1 Allostellaceae bacterium | reverse complement strand
CTCGATCAGCAGCTCGAATTCGGGACCCAGTGCATCGCGCATTGCCCGGACATAGGCGATCGCGAAATCCTCGTCGCGGCGATCGACGAAACTGCGCCATGGGCCGGGGAACGGATCGAATTTCGCGGCAGTGAAGCCCATAGCCTTGACCTTCAGCCCGCGCTCGACACCCTCGTCGATCGTTGTCCCTCTCGACCAGCCATTCGCATACACCCGCACGCGCTCGCGCGACGCACCGCCTATTAGATTGTAGACCGGCAATCCGGTGCGCTTGCCGAGAATGTCCCACGATGCGATCTCGACGGCACTCCACGCTGCCAATAGCTCTGGCGAGCCCCGCTTGATCGCGAAATCTTCGTACATCACCTGACCGGTATGGCGAATGTTGAAGGCACTGCGGCCGATGACATGCGGCGCCATCGCCTGGATGCATTCGGCGACGACCTTCTCTTTGCCTTGCGTTACGTAGGCTTCGCCCCAGCCGTGCAGGCCGTCCTCGGTCTCGACCCGACAGAACAGGAGGTCCTTCGCGCTGCCGGTGCCGAGGATGAAGGTTTCGATCCGCGCGATCTTCATTGGGTGCCCTCCCGCTGCTCGACCCGAAGACAGGAATTTTGAACCGCTGCTTCGCGGGAGTCGAGCGATGACAGCCGGCGTGCTAAAAGATGTCGGTGTTCCTTCGACCGGGAGTTCGCGTCAATGAAAACCTTTGTCCGTTGCGGCCATCTGTTCACCGGGAGGGAGGACGAGGCCCGATCTGGCGAGACCCTGGTGTTCGACGAGCGCGGCACGCTCGACTATGTCGGTCCCGAGAAAAACGCACCGCGGCGGGCACGCAATGACCGCCTGCTCGACTATTCCGCCTATTTCGTGATGCCGGGGCTCGTCGACGTCCATACCCACCTCGCCTATGGCAACGCCAAGAGCGAGGAAGACATCGACCTCTATAGTCCGCTCGAATTCCGCACCTTGCGCGGGATGTTCTTCGCTCAGAAGGTTGCCGCCGCCGGCTTCACCGCGATTTGCTCGCCGGGCGATGCCGGCCAGATCAGCCTGTCGATCCGCAATGCGATCCGCGCCGGTCTGTTCGACGGTCCGCGGGTCATGGCGGCCGGTCGCTATGTGACGACGCATCAGGGTCTGACCGACTGGTATCCGACCTGGATCGGCGCCCCCGAGACATCGATCGGTAAGCTCGTCACGACGAGCGCCGAAGCGGTCGAGGAGATCCGCCGCCAGGTCAAAGACGGGGTCGACTGCATCAAGATCGCGCTCGACGGCATTCAACGCCGCGAGAACGGGGAGCTCGTCGCCGCTTTCACCCATGACGAAACCGGGATCATGGTCCGCGAGACCCACCGCCTGGGCAAGAAGGCGATTGCCCATGCGCGCGGCCGCGAGGCCACACTCTACGCCGCGCGCACTGGTGTGGATCTGATCTTCCACGCCAACCACCTCGATGACGAGTGTATCGCAGCGATGCTCGAAACCGGCAGTGTCGTCTGCCCGACCTTGACCCATCCGCGCAACACGATCGACTTCACCCAGCCGCACGACCCCGCCTACCAAAGGGGCCGCCCCGACCACACCCGGCGCGAATACCAGATCGGCTGCGCCAATTGGAAGAAGGCGCGCGCTGCCGGCGTGCCGATGCTGACCGGCACCGATACCGGTTTTGCCGTCACCCCGTATGGCGAATGGAACGCCCGCGAGCTCGAGCTCTTTGTCGAGGATCTCGGTTTCACCCCGGCTGCGGCATTGCGTGCGGCGACCGAGGTCAATGCCGGGTTCATGACCGAAGGCGACTGTATTGGAGTATTGGAGCGTGGTCGGGCCGCCGATTTCATTGCGCTCGACTTCTCGCCGCTCAGCGACATCCGGCTGTTGCAGGACAAGAGCCGGATCCGCGCTGTCCATATCGCCGGCAAGGAGATCCGCATCACCGACCGCGCCTACGATCCGCGGCAAGTCACCGACTTTGCGCTGGTCAATTGGACCGATCTCTACACAAGGGAGCGCGTCGCCGAATTACGCCGCCAGCACCCGCACCTCGCCGCCGCCGAATAGCTGCGGGCCCGCGACGTCGGCCGCTTAGAACTGCACGGCCAGATCCGGCCGTGAACTAATCCGCGAGCCCCATCACGAACGCCAGGGCCACATTGAGGCGCGCCATGTCTGCAGGCCCCAGCTGGCCGATCCGCCGGCCGATGCGTTCTCGACGGATCGTGACCGGTTTGTCGGCCATCACCTGAGATCGGACCCCCAGCCCCGTTTCCGGCCCGGCCTCAATCGTTAGGCGGAAATCCGCCCCCACCAATTCGGAGGTGATTTGGCAGATCACGATTGAGCCATGACTCTCCGGGATAGCATTTGACTGTACAATGACAGCCGGCCGTGGTTTCCCGTAATCGCCGGGCGCGGCGACGATCACCAGGTCACCGCGGCTCATCGGCATCGAATTCGGATACGGCTTCAATCCAGAGGAGTGCGTCGCGCTCGCTGTCGGGATCCAGCTTTGCGACCTGCGCCGCAATCCGTTTGCGCACAGCTTCGGAGCGCGCATCCGGCACGACGAGGCGCAATTCGCGCAAGCCCTGCCGGCGGCGCCGTGCTCGCATCATTCTCATTCGTTCGGCGGGCTCGGCCACATTGTTCTCCATTCGAGCGTAACGCGTTACAGATGTATCGCGTTACGACCCCGAACGCAATAGCCCGGTGCCCACGGCGCCGTGGTAAATGGGGAAACCGCCACCCCGTTGCGTCGCGCCTTTCTTATCGGCGAACGCGCAGATCGGCTTGCGCCTTCATCCGGCGTCGGTTTTCACGGAACGTTCGACGTTGCCGTAGCAGCGTTCGGAGCCTGGCCTGGATCTCGCCGAAGATTTCCGTCGGGAGGATGCTAAAGGTCTATACGCCGGGCTTCGAGCGCGAGACTCGGCGCAGTTCCAACCCTGGGCCAGTAAAATTCGTTGGCCTCGTTGAGGACGATTCTCAGCGCGCTTGGCGCGCTGCCCGACAGGCGCTCGCTGCGCGAGCGCTGAGAGGGTCATCGGCGTCGAGGCCGAGGTGCCGTTTGACCTCAGGCGGGATTGGGAGGCTTCGGGAGTCCTCGATCGGCCTATGCGTGATCGGCAGGACCCGCACGCGCAGCCGGCCGTCGGCGACGCGTCGGAAGGCGGTAATGACGACGCAGGGCCGGTCTTTGCGCCCCTCCGTTTCACCCGCTTCCGCTTCTCGGCTCCACAA
>DASQCY010000368.1:0-4949 GCA_035634495.1 Allostellaceae bacterium | reverse complement strand
GCGACGGCTACCAGCGTCTCATCGCAGCCGGGGCCCCCGACGATCGACAGGCCGACCGGCAGACCGTCGACCGTGGCGCCCGGGATGCTGACTTGCGGCACCCCGGTCAGCCCGCCGTGGCAGCAGAGGCACAACAGGCGGTCGCGCTGCGCACCCGCCACGGAAAGCGGTTCTCCCCGCCTGGGAGCGGGGAAGGGCGTGGTGGGCAAGCAAAGGATCGTCCCCTCCGGCAGTAGATAATGCATGCGCCCGCGCGCCTCGCGGCGCACCAACCGAGCCCAGCCGCGCTCGCTCTCGGGGATCATCGATCCTAGGATGATGTTTCGCGCGACGCTGAAGGCGAAGCGCGGGTTGTCGCGATCGATCCAGTCCTTGAAGGTAAGCCAAGCCTCGGAGGGCTGCAAAGTGCGCTGCGCCCGCGCCCATTGGGTGATCCCTGGCGGTGCCATCACCTCCTCGCGGATCTCGCCAATCAGCGCACGCAACCGCTCGACCATCGGCTGCAACGCCGCGCCGACCTCGGGCTCGGCAAAGCCGAAGGCATCGACCGCGATGATCAGCCGTCGCGGCAAGTTCGTCGGGATCGACTCGTCGAGCATGACGCTCGACACCCTTGCAAAGGTGTCGCTGTCGCGGGCAAACCAGCCCGCCGTGTCGGAACTCGGCGCCTGAGGCATCATGCCGGAGACGTCGAGCCGTCCATGCGTCGGCCGTATGCCGTAGAGACCGCAGAAGCTCGCTGGCACCCGCACCGAGCCGCCGGTATCCGTGCCGAGAGCCGTGTCGCAGAGCCCGGCGGCGACGGCGGCAGCCGAGCCCGAGGAGGAGCCGCCCGGCACCCGGTCCGGCGCTCGGCTGTTGATCGGGGTACCGTAGAACGCGTTTTCCCCGACGATCCCGAGCGACACTTCGTCGGTGATCGTCTTGCCGATCAACGTCGCACCGGCATCGAGCAAACGTTGCACCGCCCAGGCATGGCGCGTGGGAATCGGGTTCGCCCGCGCCCAATCGGGGTTGCCGCCCCCGGTCGGGTGCCCCGCGACGTCGAACAAGTCCTTGGCGGCAAAGGTCAGCCCGGAAAGCGGTCCGCCTCGCCGTCCTTCGATATGGACACGCGGACCGGGGACAAAGGCGTTGAGATCGTCCGGCATGAAGGCCTCGGTTTGTTCAAACAGTTGTGACGCGATCCCTGACGGCTGCCGCCCGGCGGGCGAGTGCGCCCAATGCCTCGGTCATCGGTGTCGGGACGCCGAGGCGTGAGCCGATCTCGACGACTGCGTCGACGAGCCCGCCCAGTTCGAGAGCGCGGCCGGCCTCGTAATCCTGCAGCATCGAGGTGCGAAAAGCGCCGAGCTCCGCGTTGATCGCAAAGCGCTTCTCGATGTCCATCCCCGAGGGGGCGCCTACCGCTGCCGCGACCGCCGCGACTTCGCGCATCGAGGCGAGCGCGATGCGCCCGAGACCTTGGTCGTTCATGATCTCGTCAATCCGTGCCCGGGCGATAGCCGAGAGCGGGTTGAACGCGGCGTTGCCGATCAGCTTGGTCCAGATCTCGGCACGAATATCATCGGCGATTGTGACATCGAAACCGCTCTGCCGGAGCACCGCGGCTACCCGCTCGGTCCGTTCCCGCGGCCGGCCAACAGGCTCACCGAGAACGAATTTGTTGCCGCTGGTCCACCGCACGACGCCAGGTGCGACGCGCGTGACGCCCATATAAACCACGGAGCCGATCACTGTTCGAGCGGGCAGCGTCCCGAGCAATGTGCCGTCGGGATCGACAGCGGCGATCCGCTGTCCCCCGAGGGGGCCGCCTTGCCCGTCGAAATACCACCAGGGAACGCCGTTGATCGGCGGCAACAGAGCGGTTTGCCGTCCGATCAGCGGGGTCAGAGTGGCGAGGCCAGCGGGCCAGTCCTGCGCCTTCATCGTGCCGATCACCAGATCCTGCGGTCCCAACTCGGCCGGGTCATCGGTGACTTCGAGCCGGACCATTCCGCCGCCGTCCCATTTGTCGACGCGGAGTCCGTCGCGCCGGATCGCCGCCAAAGCGTCGCGGCGGGCAACGAGCTTTGCCGGAAATCCGGCGCGGACCAAGGAAAATGCGACCGCGCTGCCGATGGCACCGGCGCCGACAACCGTGATCGAAAACGCATCCGTCATGGTATTCCGTTACCTTCACTTGTTGGGTGCGGCGACATGCTGGTGCAAATCTTCGAGGTGCAGACACCCGATGAGGCTGCGGCGCTGGTCCGGCTGGGGGTCGATCATATCGGGGTACTCGTCGGTGACGGGGTGTTTCCCCGCGAGCTTTCAATCGCTCAGGCCAAGGGGATATTCGCCGCCGTGCCTGCCGGTAAGAAGCGTGTCGCGTTGTCGCTTTCCGCGGATCCCGATGAGGTGGTGCGAGTCGTCCAAGAGACCCGGCCGGACATCCTTCAGGTGCAGGCAGCGATCGACGACTTCTCGGTCGCCATGACGAGGGCGCTCAAGAGGCGCTTTCCGCAAGTCCCGATCATGCGCGCGATCCCGGTCATCGACGAGACGAGTATCGATATCGCTGCAGCGTATCAGGGTGTGGCCGACTTTCTGATGCTCGACAGTTACGACCCCGGCACGCAGCAATTCGGCGCCCTCGGCCGTGTCCACGATTGGAGCCTGAGCCGCCGCATCGTCGACGATGTCGGCATTCCCGTCATTCTGGCTGGCGGGCTCGGTCCCGAGAATGTCGCCGCAGCAATCGCCGCGGTTCGTCCGGCCGGCGTCGACTCGAAGACTAGGACCGATCGGCTGGACGGGAGCGGCAAGGACCTCGCAAAAGTCCAGGCCTTCGTCGCCGCGGCAAAGCTTACCAGGTGAACGCAGTCGCCCTGAGCTCGACGGCGCCGTTATTCTGGATAACCCCGAATAGCCGCAGCTGGCCGGAGAAACCCGGCGCACAGCCTCCATTCTCGTCAGATTTTGCGACGAATTGCGGGTCATATATGATGGGCTTGCCGGCATCGGTTGGATGCCGCGGCAGGAAGAGTGTCGCTGTTCCTGCGCTAACCGCCTGCTGTGCCGCAGCCGGCAGCGCCCAGATGGCTGCCGCGGCAAGCGCGGCAGACCCGAACCGGCGCCGCACTGCAAGCAGTTCAGAGCGCCTTCAGCATCGCCTCGGCACTGGAGACGTCGAATTGGCCCGGCTGCTCGACGTTCAACGCTTTGACGACGCCATTCTCGACCAGCATCGAATAGCGCTGTGAGCGCATGCCCATGCCTTCCTTGGTGCGGTCGAGTTCGAGCCCGATCGCGCGCGTGAAATCGCCGCTGCCGTCGCCCAGCATGACGACCTTGTCGTCGGCCCCGCGCTCCTTCCCCCAGGCGCTCATCACAAAGTGGTCGTTGGCGGCCAGGCAAGCGATCGTGTCGACCCCCTTGGCCTTCAGCTCGGCCGCATGCGTGACATAACTCGGCAGATGGCGCTCGGAACAGGTCCGCGTGTAGGCGCCCGGGAGTCCGAACAGGACGACCTTCTTGCCGCCGAAGAACTCCTCGGTGGTGACCGCTTTGACCCCGTCCGGGGTCACATAGCGCAGGGTCACCGAGGGTATTTTGTCGCCAACTTTGATGGTCATTGGGTGTCTCCTTCAATCGATGTGAAATACGGCTTTGCCGCGGATTTGCCGGTCGCGCAGTTGTGGACCGGTCTGAGCGAGTTCGCGCCAGCTATGCTCGACGAGATGCGGCTTTAGTGAACCGTCCGCGACGAGCGCGACCAATAGTGCCAGATCCGGGGCGAACCGCTCCTCGGCTTCGGACGTGAAATAGGAGAAGCCTTGAATACGCGCGTTCGGGTGCTCTGCGAGGTCGCGAAAGCTGAATGGCGTTGGATCGCCCGACGAATTGCCGAACACAACGATCGTTCCCTTTGCTTCGATATGCGCGATCGCGGCGGCAAGCGATGCCCCGCCAGCGGATTCGAGGACTAGCGCGAAATTGCCCTGGGCCTTGTCGATGCCTTCGACGATCTCTTCCGCGCCACGCAGGTGGCGCCCGCGCTCGGGCCCGCCGACGATGGCGGTAACCCGGGCACCCGATCGCGCCGCGATCTGGACGGCCATGTGCCCCACGCCGCCGGCCGCGCCGGTGATCAGCACGCGCTTGCCGAGAAGCGGCGCGCCGTGCCGCAGGCTGCGCAGCGCGGTCAGGCCGGCGACCGGCAAGGCTGCGGCTTCCTCGATCAGGACATTGTCCGGCAATGCCGCCATGCGATGCCCCGGCACGACAGTACGCTCCGCCCAGCCGGCATTGTCGGTCAATGCGACGATGCGCGTGCCGGCCGCAGGCCCGCTACCGTCGGCCGCCTGCTTCAGCACCACCCCGCTGATGTCTTGACCGGGCCGCCAGCCTTCGGGGCGGATCTGGAACAACCGCAATTCGCCGCGATTGAGCGAAAACGCACGCACCTCGACCAGAGCCTCGTTGGGCGCCGGCTGAGGCTCGGCAACCTCGCGCAATTCGACCGGCGCGCTGCCGCCGGGGGTGTTGACGAGGGCGAGCATGCACGCCTCGCCTGCGTCAGTTGAGCCGCAGATCGACGATGTGCCTTGGATCGGGCTTCAATTCGCCGCGTTCGACCCGAGTGACGATGTCGGTCAGGATCTTGTTGGTCGGTGTAGGAATGCCGACCTCGTCCCCCTTGCGCGCGACGAAGCCGTTGAGAAACTGGATCTCGGTGCGGCGCCCCTTGAACATGTCCTGGCCGGTCGACGGGCGATGTTCGCCGCCGCCCGGTCGATTGGCCTCGGCCAGACGGTGCTCGTCGATCTCCCTGGTCGCGGCCGCGTCGCCTTCGCCGGCGCGGGCGATCGTCTCCGGGTCCATGTGGCTGACTTCGTCGAAGGTGTAGCCGAGCGCCTGACCGACGCGGATCGCCTCGCTGCCCAGCCGGGTCGAGAAATGGCGGA
>DASQCY010000367.1:0-1848 GCA_035634495.1 Allostellaceae bacterium | reverse complement strand
GCGAGCCGTCGAGGCCGACGAACCTCGCGTCCGGCGCTAGGCCTCGGTTGGCGATCTGCTGATTGCCGGTGCCGCATGCGATGTCGAGCAGCGTCAGGCTCGCGGCCGGCCCGTACCCAGCCAAAAAAGCTATGAGCTCGGGGTCGGCCGATTTCTCGCGATGCGGCGTGCTGTCATAGAGTTCCGCGATCGCGTCGTAATCGACGCGCGACGATCGTTGCATCCTGGACCTTCGCAAGACGGACATAAATGCTAGGGCGGGTTTGCTAAGGGGTCCAGCGCGCATGCATCAGCCGAATGTGGACGGCCGATTCAGGGGCAATTCCTGCGTTCGGGACGCGCGGCGGCTGGTGACGAAGGATCAGGCTCGGGGTCGAACGCGAAATTCGACAAGTTAGAGAACCGGAGAGAGAGCTCGACGGCAGCCATCCGATTACCGCAGACGATCGTCACGGTCGCGCCAGCGGCGAAGTGCAGCGCCGAACGTCGAACAAGGCTTGCTGGGAAGCTCGGTCAGAAACCACGCGTCGCAAGCGGCAGCAGGGAAGCCGTCCTCATGCTGAGTTTCGACAACGCGTCGGCTTGGGAATTGCCGGACCGGGGCTGGTACGCGCCGGCTATGGCGCCGATCTGGTTGCTTTCGACAAGCAGCAGATCAAACCCCGCCTACCGACCGTGGAACCGGGTCTGCCCGGCGTTTTGAAGGGGCCCTTGGCGAGCTAGCCGGTCGCGACGCGCCCGACTCCTTCGATGACACTGTCCCAGTCGTCGACTTCGCGATCCTGCGGATGGACCATGACGTGCTGCACGCCGGCTGCTTTGTAGGCGGCGACCCGATCTCGCATCATGCCGACATCCTTGCCGTCCCAGTGCGAACGCACCGAGATCGTGAACCCCAGCTCGGGCCGGTCGCGGCGTAGGCGCTTGACCACCTCGCCCGCGTGCTCCGGCGTCACCTGGCTGCCGTGCCAGCCGTCGCCGATGCGCACCGTGCGGCGGTGCGCCGCCTCGGAGCGGCTGCCGTGCCACATCGGGATGTGGCTCACCGGCTGCGGCAGCATCGTCATGTCCTTGACTACCGCCGGAATGTATTTCGCTTCGAAATTGACCGGGTCCTGCGACCACACCGCGCGCATCATCGCAATGCCCTCGTCCATGCGCCGGCCGCGCTCGTTGAACGGCACGCCGAGTGCCGCAAATTCCGGCTCCAGCCAGCCGACACCGACCCCGAGGATCAGCCGGCCACCCGACAGGTTCTGCAGGGTCGACAACTCCTTTGCGAGCGGCAGTGGATGGCGCATCGGCAGGACGATGACGCTGGTGCCCAACCGCACCCGCTCGGTCACCGAGGCAACCCAGGTCAGGGTCAGTATGGGATCGTAGAACAAGGGCGAGCGCGGAAACTGTGCACGCGGCACGATGATGTGTTCGCTGACCCACACGTCGCTCAAGCCCAGCGCCTCGGCGCGCTGGGCGTGGCGCTTAATCAATGCCGGCGTCGCCTGCGATCCCGCATGCGGCAGATGAATCCCGAGTTGCATCAGAAACTCTCCCGTGCTCGTCTCGGGGAACAATGCATTTGCCAGTGCGGACACGAAAGGGGGAACTATGCGGTTCACCGGCAAGGTTGCGGTCATCACCGCGTTTGCCAACGGGATCGGCCGTGCCACCGCCGAGATCATGGCGAGCGAAGGTGCAACCGTCGTAGGCGTCGACAACCATCAGGGCCGCCTCGAAGAGGCGGTTGCGGCTTTGCGTGGGGCGGGCGGCACGGCGCACGGGCGGCTCTGCGATGCACTCGATGCCGAGCAGGTCGAGGCGACCGCAGCCGCGGTCGAAAAGGAATTC
>DASQCY010000366.1:0-6759 GCA_035634495.1 Allostellaceae bacterium | reverse complement strand
AGCCTTACCGTCAATGAGGTGGCGCAAAACCGCTTCGGGGTGAATATTATCCCGCACACTCTCGCATGCACCAATTTTGGCTCTTTGCGAGCCGGGCAGCGGATGAACCTGGAAATCGACTTGATCGCCCGCTATGTCGCGAGGCTTCTCCGGCAAACGCCATGACACGACCGCCCCATATCCTCCTCGTCGAGGCGCTGTATTACACCCACATCGCAGCCGAGCTGCAGCGTGGCGCAGAGCGCGCACTCGCCGCGGTCGGTGCCACCCATGAGCGCATCGCGGTTCCCGGAGCGTTTGAGATCCCGGCGGCGATCGGCATCGCCAGCCGGGCGAGTGAGCGTTTCGACGGGTTTGTGGCACTCGGCTGCGTAATCCGCGGCGAGACGACACACTACGACCACATCTGCGCCGAAAGTGCGCGCGGGCTCCAGGATTTAGCGGTCCGCGACGGTATCGCCATCGGGTACGGGATTCTGACGGTCGAGAACGAGGCCCAGGCACTCGCCCGCGCTTCGCCGGACGGCCGGGACAAGGGCGGCGAAGCGGTGCGCGCCTGCCTGGCGATCGTCGACCTGAAGCGGCGTTTAGCCGGAAACGGCGGGTGACCACCCCAGCGGAGAGCGAACTCCGTCAGCGCGGCGGCAGCCGTCGGCGCAGCGTGGCTCGGCTGGCGGCGGTCCAAGCACTTTACCAGCTCGAGGCGAATAGCGAGGCCGATCCCCGATCGGTTGTAGGTGAGTTCGTCCGGCATCGTTTTGGCCAAGAAATCGAAGGCGATCGGTTGGGCGAGGCTGATCCCGAACTGTTCGCCGACATCGTCTGCGGGGTGACGGATGATCGGGAGCGCCTCGACACCGAAATCTCGGCGGCGCTCACCGAGGGTTGGCCGCTGCCGCGCCTCGATTCGGTCCTTCGCGCCATCCTTCGCGCCGGCGCTTATGAGCTCGTGCATCGCCGCGATGTGCCACCACGGGTCTCGCTGAGCGAATATACCGCGATTGCTTACGCCTTCTTCACCGGCAAGGAACCGGGGCTCGCGAACGGTGTCCTAAATCACCTCGCCCACACGTTGCGCGACAGCGACCTCTAGGAGCCATGGCCGACCGCGTGTCCGGAGAACGCCTCGGCGAGTTCGAGCGGGTGCGGCGCTTTTTCGCGCCGCTCGCAGGGCCGGGCGGTCTCGGCCTGCTCGATGACGCCGCTATCGTCGATTGCCGTGCGGGGCAGCGTCTTGTCGTCACCGCAGACGCGATCGTCGCCGGTGTCCATTATTTGCCGGACGATCCGCCGGATCTCGTCGCGCGCAAGCTATTGCGGGTCAACCTGTCGGATCTCGCGGCGATGGGGGCGCGGCCTCTCTATTATGTCCTAACGACGGCTCTTCCGGCCGCGCTCGGCTCGGATTGGCTTGCCGAGTTCACCCGAGGGCTGGCCGAGGATCAGCGCCGGTTCGGGATCGACCTCTTGGGTGGCGATTCGGTGGCGACAACGGGGCCGGCCGTACTGTCTCTAACTGCCATTGGGGAAGTTGCCGCGGGAATGGAAGTCAGGCGCAACGACGCCCGCGCCGGAGACCTGGTGTGGGTATCCGGCACGATCGGGGATGCGTTTCTCGGGCTCGCCCTGCTGCGGGGTGCCTATCCGCAACTCGCCCCCGAGTATCGCGCTGGGCTGATCGGGCGCTTCCAAGTGCCCGATCCGCGCGTCGACCTTGGCTGCCGACTAGCTGGGATCGCGCACGCGATGATCGACATCTCTGATGGTTTGATAGCCGATCTCGGCCACATATGCGAAACCTCGGGCGTCGCTGCCGTCGTCGAGCTCGCGTCGCTGCCGCTGTCGTCTGCGGCGAAGGTCATCACCGATGGAGAGCCGGGCGTGCGAATAGCTGTGGCCGCGGGCGGCGATGACTACGAGCTTTTGTTCACCGCACCGGCCGATTCAACAAAGGCGATTGGCGATTTGTCTTGGGTGCTTGGCCTACCGATCACAAGGATCGGCAGGATTGAGCCCGGAGAAGGCGTGCGCCTCGTCGATACCGAGGGGCGGACCATCCCCGTCGGCGAATCCGGCTACCGACACTTCTGAACAGCTGCTCGTGCGGTTGCCTGGGGGTTGCTTCTCTGGCATGTTTTGCGCGGGCTGAAATACCCTGCTGTGCCGGACCTTGGCGGGGCCGTTGCTCTACGTTCGTGGTCACGAGGAAACCTTTCGGATGCCTTCCGCATATTTGCTGGTCATCGCCTGCGGTGTGCTGGCATTGCTCTACGGCTTGGTTACCACCCGTCAAGTGTTGACGGCTAACGCCGGGTCTGCCCGGATGCAGGAGATTTCCCGTGCCGTCCTGGTCGGTGCGCGCGCCTATCTCAACCGCCAATACCGCGCGATCGCGGTCGTTGGCATGGTCGTTCTGATAGTGCTCGGAGTGACCCTCGGTTTGCGCGTCGCGATCGGCTATCTGGTCGGGGCGGTGCTGTCGGCGTCGGCCGGCTATATCGGCATGAATGTCTCAGTGCGCGCCAATGTCAGGACTGCGCAAGCCGCGCGCGGTGGCCTGAAGGCGGGACTGGCAATCGCGTTCAAAGCCGGCGCGGTAACCGGATTGCTAGTGGTCGGGCTAGGGCTGCTCGGCGTCGGGATTTATTATTTCGTCTTGCGAGCGACGACGCTTGGCGAGGATCTGCGTCCGGTGCTCGAGGCCATGGTGGCGCTGAGTTTTGGCGCCTCTCTGATCTCGATCTTTGCCCGTCTCGGCGGCGGCATCTTCACCAAGGGTGCCGATGTCGGTGCTGATCTCGTCGGCAAGGTTGAGGCCGGCATTCCGGAAGACGACCCGCGCAACCCGGCCGTTATCGCCGATAATGTCGGCGATAACGTCGGCGATTGCGCCGGGATGGCCGCGGACTTGTTCGAAACCTATGCCGTCACCATCGTCGCGACGATGCTGCTCGCCAATATCTTCTTTGCCCCACCGTTGCGCGACAGCATGCTGCTGCTTCCGCTCGCGATCGGCGCAGTGTGCATAGCCACCTCGGTGATCGGCACCTTCTTTGTTCGGTTGGGTGCGGATAACGGGATCATGAAGGCTCTCTACAAAGGGCTCATCGCGACCGGGATCCTGTCGATCGTGGCGATTGCGGTTGTGATCTATTGGCTCCTCGGCCTCTCAGACCCGCTGGCGATGAGCACCGGCCCATCGGTGACCGGGCTCGGATTGTGGCTCTGCGCAATCGTTGGTCTGGCGGTCACCGGATTCATCGTCTGGATCACCGAATATTACACGGCGACCACCTACCGACCGGTGCGCAGCATCGCTCTGAGTTCGACGACCGGACACGGCACAAACGTGATCCAAGGGCTTGCGGTGTCGATGGAGGCGACGGCGTTACCGGTCGTCGTGATTTGCGTAGGCATCATCGTCTCTTTTCTAATCGCCGGTCTGTTCGGGATCGCAGTGGCTGCGACGACGATGCTAGCCCTAGCTGGGATGATCGTCGCGCTCGACGCCTATGGCCCGGTCACCGACAATGCCGGCGGCATCGCCGAAATGGCCGATCTGCCGCGCGAGGTGCGGCGCACGACCGATGCGCTCGACGCGGTCGGCAACACGACCAAGGCGGTGACCAAGGGCTACGCGATCGGTTCCGCGGGGCTCGCCTCCCTCGTGCTGTTCGCCGCTTACACCGAGGACCTCAAGCACTATTTCCCGACGCTCGATGTCCATTTCGGGCTGCAGGACCCCTACGTCGTGATCGGGCTCTTTATCGGTGGGCTCTTGCCTTACCTCTTCGCCTCGCTCGGCATGACCGCGGTCGGACGGGCGGCGGGCTCAGTCGTTGTCGAGGTGCGGCGCCAATTCCACGAGATTCCCGGGATCATGCAGGGCAGGGCGAAACCGGATTACGGTCTCGCGGTCGACATGCTGACGCGCGCGGCGATCCGGGAAATGATCGTGCCGTCCCTGCTGCCGGTACTGGCGCCGATCGTGCTGTACATTATCATCTCGCTAATCGCCGGGAGGGCGGCCGCGTTCAGTGCGCTGGGCGCGATGCTGCTCGGCACCATCGTAACGGGGATTTTCGTTGCCATTTCAATGACCTCGGGCGGCGGCGCCTGGGATAACGCAAAGAAATACATCGAAGAGGGTCACCACGGGGGGAAAGGCTCCGAGCCCCATAAAGCCGCTGTCACCGGGGATACCGTCGGCGATCCCTACAAGGACACCGCAGGCCCGGCCATCAACCCGATGATCAAGATCACCAATATCGTTGCCTTGCTGCTGCTCGCGATTCTCGCTAAGTGGGCCGGCTGAATTCCGCCGGATCGTCCGATCAGGAATCAGCTGTCTGGTCTGCCGGTTTTGTGAGTGTCGCTGGTGCTACCGCCTCCGCTGCTGCCGCCGGCGGGGCTGTTGAACTTTCCGAGGTTGCCGATCAGCTGCTCGAGGAACGACAACTCTCGGCCGGGTGCCGGTGTCGCCCTGGCAACCGGAATAATCTCTTTGCCGTCCTCCAAGCCTTTGTGATCAACGGCTTTGACGACGTCCTGGTTATCGAAGTTGACGACATACACTTGCTGGTCAACCACATCGGGGTCAAAGAATGAGAATTGCTCAGTACGCCGGCTTATGTAGTACCAGGATTTGTCGTTGAAGATGCTGACGCTTGACGGCGAACCCAGGATCTTGATCACTTCGTCTTTGGTTGTGCTACCGGGATGAACCTCGGCGATCTTATCCTGTGAGGGTAGGTTGCCGCGTTGCTCGACGCTCGTCGCGCAGCCCGCAACCAGCGCCATCCCCGAAATTACGCCGAAGATGGAAATTCGATGCCGAATGAGGATCACCCGCCGGTGGAACATGGGATCACGCAACCGTCCTCTGTTGAAGCAAGTCGGGGCCGCGCCCATTTCTGCCTCACAGCTTTTAGTCGGGAGCGGTTTGTTGTTAACGTTTCCGGCTGTGTTGCGCGCGACCGCGACCTCCTTTGCCCGCGTGTCCCGGAGCGCGCTCCTTTTCGTGTTGCGATAGAAGGGTCGCGGTGACCAATACCATACCCGAATTCTCCCGACTTGTTCCGCTCGTGAGGCTGGGTCCTGCTCCATTTCGCCAGCAGATTGAAGCAACGCCGAGCGAACGTGAGAACCTTTGCCGGCGTTTCGACCTTCTTGCCCTCGACCGGCTGACCGCGGCTGTCGAGCTTCGCCGCCAAGGCGATGAGGTTATCGTGTTGGAAGCTGCTTTCGAGGCCGAGTTTGTGCAGAGTTGCGTCGTCACTCTCGAGTCGGTCGTTGGTGCAGTATCCGACCGCTTCATGCTGGTCTACGGTCCCCCCGAAGCGGAGCAGCAGGAAATCGGATCGCAGCAAGCCGAGGCGGCTTTCGAGCCATTGAATCGCGATGTGATCGACATCGGAGAAGCGGTGGCGCAGGAGCTGTCGCTCTCGCTACCGGTCTTTCCACGGCACCCCGACGCAAAGATCGATGCCGAAACTCCGGTGGAATCGGCCGGGAGCGCCTTTGCTTCCCTAGCGCGTCTAAAGCAGATTAGGGAAGGCTGACAGGTTCGCGAGCAGGACAGCCGCTGCGCCGTGCGGGGCGGCTGCATGGTTGTTGCCGTGGCTCGTGTTTTTGGCTAATTAGCGGCGTTCTTTTTGCGCCGCTTTTCGCGAGAGCGAGCTTGCCATGGCCGTTCCAAAAAAGAAAACATCCCCGTCGCGCCGCAACATGCGACGCTCACACCATGCGCTTAAACCGGCCGTCTATGCCGAATGCCCGAACTGCGGGGAGCTGAAGCGCCCGCATCACCTTTGCCAATCGTGCGGGTACTACGACGGGCGCGAGGTGATCGCGGCACAACCGGAGACGCCCTGACCAACAACGTCGGCTCAGAGGTCGCGCACTGTGAGCGACACCATCACGATCGCCTTGGATGCGATGGGCGGTGATCGCGCTCCCGGAATCGTGCTGAAGGGCGCTGAGATCGCACTGCAGCGACATCCCGAGGTGCGCTATCTGCTGTTCGGCGCGGAAGGCGAGGTCCGCCCACTCCTCGCGAAGTTGCCGAGCCTCGGCGAGGCGGCAACGCTCTTTCACACGAGCGAGATCGTAGCGGATGATGCGAAGCCCTCGCTGGCGCTTCGCGCCGGGCGCCCGTCAAGCATGAAGCTCTCTATTGACGCCGTCGCCGATGGTCGAGCCGATGGCGTCGTGTCTGCCGGCAATACCGGCGCGTTGATGGCGATGGCCAAATCTGCGCTGAGGATGTTGCCCGGGATTGATCGGCCGGCGATTGCGTCCTTTTTCCCGACCCAGCGCGGCGAGAGCGTGATGCTGGACCTCGGCGCCAATATCGAATGCGACGCCGAGAATCTCGTGCAGTTTGCGCTGATGGGCGACGTCTTCGCGCGGACGGTCCTCGGTCTTATAGAGCCCACCGTTGGCCTGCTCAACGTTGGCGCCGAGGACTTGAAAGGCAACGACGCCGTTCGCGCCGCTAGCGCGCAGTTGCGTCTGGCGGTAACACCGATCCAGTTTTACGGGTTCATCGAGGGCGATGATATTGCTGCGGGAACCGTGGATGTCGTCGTCACCGACGGCTTCACAGGCAATGTCGCAGTCAAGACGGCTGAGGGAACGGCCAAGCTTTTCACCGAGTTCCTTGAGGCGGCGTTTCACCACTCGCTATCGGCACGGATCGGCTATCTCTTTGCACGCGGGGCGCTCAGAAAACTCCGGATGCGTTGCGATCCGCGTCGC
>DASQCY010000365.1:0-4477 GCA_035634495.1 Allostellaceae bacterium | reverse complement strand
CACGATGACCCGCGCCGGGCGACAGACCGTTCTTGTTTAACCGGCTCGCGTTGGATACATAGCCGCCGACCGACAGGGATGTCTGCGCCTTTGCGGCCACGGAGAGGTGGCTGAGTGGTTGAAAGCACCGCACTCGAAATGCGGCATACGGGTAACCGTATCGGGGGTTCGAATCCCTCCCTCTCCGCCAGTAATCTACATTAAGCACATGAAATGTTAGGCATTTCTCCGGATACGGTTTACGATTTCCCAATTCAGTTCCCAGGTCATATCGCCCCCTTTGAGCGGAGTTGTCTGCTAGCCAATGGTCGCGGGGACGACGCGTGTCGTGAATGGGAGAGTTGTGAATGGAGATGAGGAAGCTTTCGAATCGTGTGATCGATTTTTTTAGGAGCGATATCGTCTGGCTCGTTTTCTACGCGGCCTTTGCCGCGACCGTTGTCGAGCGAAGCATCACCTGGCTGTTTTCTTCCGATCTTGCAGGAGGCATGACGCTGCGAGTCGTACTTGGTCTTTGGAGTGCGGGCGTGATTTTGGGTATTTTATTCTCGGTCTGGCTTTGGTTGGCGATTGCAGGAAATACGTTTCGCACGGTGATGGGAAAATTGATGATTTGATTGCTGATGCTCGGGCTACTTTGCAATTGGGTCCTCTTATATGCCGTTGCCTATGCATACCTCGGTTTGATTGATGGTGAGAGAGCGGTGAGAGAACCGATAACGTGTCTATATTTTTCGATCGTCACATGGACGACGCTCGGTTATGGAGATGTTCGCCCCTCAATGGACGCACGATTTGTTGCGGCATCGGAAGCATTGCTTGGGTATATTTGGATGGCGTTTTTTATCGGGATGTTCGCCGTATTGTTCAAGCAGCCGGCCGAAAGGACTTCTCGGTTTTGAAACTCGGCGCGAAAACCTGCACCGTTTCGCGCCCGTGGCGGATCGGTCCATATCGCTGACCTTGTTGTCATCGGCGGGCGACTTGCAGTTTCGCGACCGTCAGGCTTGACTACCGATTGCCGGAAACCTCCGGTACCGCATCGGTGATTGGGGCGATCAAACCGCAATCGCAGCAGTGCGCCGTCGAGGGGCCCAGTTCGAGTTTGCCCCAACGGGGAGCATGGCGATGAGCAGGGCAAGGCAAGGGGCGGATCACCGGTGCAACTGCCTTTGCATCGAACCGTCGACCAGGCGCGGCTTTCTCATGGCCATATCGGTCCTGGGGCTCGATCTCGCGGGCATGCCCGCTTTGGCGCAGCCGACGAGCGAGCGCCCGAAGGAAGATGATTTCCTCGTTGCAATTGACAGCGAGAGAGGCGACCCCCTCGAGCTCAAGCACATTCCGGTCGGCGGTCCTCCGGTGCTGGCATGGCCGATGGATCGAGCGACTAATACCGTTCGCAAGGACTCACGCCTCAACAAAATTGTGCTGGTGCATCTCGATCCCACGACGCTCGTCGGATCAACCCGCGATCGCGCGGCCGAGGGCGTTGTTGCCTATTCCGCGATTTGTCCGCACGCGGGTTGTGAGGTGAATGGGTGGGCAGCAGAGCAACAGATTCTCGAATGCTCGTGTCATTATTCGCACTATGATCCACGCGAGGGCGCGGCGGTGCTCGACGGTCCGGCGCCCCGTGCCTTGCCGGCGCTCCCGCTGAAGATTGTGGACGGCAAGCTCGCGGTCGCGAAACCGTTCACCAGTCGTGTCGGCATTGTTCCGACTTGAGCCGCCGCTCCGCATGGCAGAATCCGGAGGAGACAATCGCCGAACAAACAAATCAGAGCAGCCCCCGATCGGGCGTTCTGGGACAAGGAGGAAACGTCATGACCAATACCAAGGCTCTCATGCGCAGCGCGTGTGTGGGCGCTATCCTCGCTGCGACCGGCATGTCCGGAGTATCGGCGCAACAGACCGTCGCGCCCGCCTCGGCGACGCCGGTGCCCGGACCCATGCCGGAAATCCTGCGGGCGTACGCGCCGGTCACCGCCGAGCGACTCAAAAAGCCTGAGGACGGCAACTGGTTGATGTTTCGCCGCACGTTCGACGGTTGGGGTTACAGTCCGCTCGCTGAGATCAACCACGAGAACGTGAGCCGGTTGCAGCCCGTTTGGAGTTTCGCCACCGGGCAAGTGGAAGGTCACCAGGCGCCTCCGATCGTGAACAACGGCGTGATGTTCGTGGCCACGCCGGGGAACCAATTGCTCGCCATGGAAGCCAAGAGCGGCAAGATACTCTGGCGCTATAAGCGCCCCTTCCCCGAGGACATGACACCGCTGCATCCAACCAACCGCGGCGTTGGTCTTTACGGCGACAAGGTCTATTTCGCGGCCGCGGAGGCGATCCTGGTCGCGCTCGACGCCAAAACCGGCAAGGAAGTGTGGACGGCGAAAGTCGATGATTACAAGAAGGGCTATTACATGTCGCTCGCGCCCCTCGTCGTCGAGGGCAAGGTGTTGTTAGGCGCGTCGGGCGGCGAACTCGGCGTGCGCGGCTTCCTCGCCGCTTTCGATGCCGAGACTGGCAAGGAGCTGTGGAAGACATACACGGTCCCGGCGCCGGGCGAGCCCGGAAGCGAGACCTGGCCGGCGGGCGGCGATCACTATAAACGCGGCGGCGCCTCGATCTGGATCACGGGCACCTACGACCCGGAGACCAATCTCACCTTCTGGGGCACCGGCAACGGCGGCCCCTGGTTCGGCGATCAGCGTCCCGGCGACAATCTCTACACCAGTTCAGTTGTCGCCTTCGACGCCACCAGCGGCGCGATCAAAGGCCACTTCCAATATCACCCCAACGATTCGTGGGATTGGGACGAAACCTCGCCGCCGCTCGTCCTCGACTACCAGCGAAATGGAAGAACCGTGAAGGGCCTCGTCAACGTCGCACGCGACGGTTACCTCTGGCAGCTCGAGCGCACCAACGACAAGATCAACTTCATCGCCGGCCAACCCTACGTGCGCCAGAACGTATTCAAGGGTCTCGATCCCAAGACCGGGCGGCCGGATATCGATGAGGCACGCAAGCCCGGCACCAACAAGACCGCCGAGTTCTGCCCGAGCCTGTGGGGCGGCAAGGATTGGCCGCCGGTCGCCTACAGCCCGCAGACGCGCCTGCTCTACATTCCCGCCAACGACAACTTGTGCACCGAACTCACCGGCGAAGCGCCTAAATACGTGCAAGGCGAGCGCTTCATGGGAGTCGCGAAAAACGTGATGAAGATGGTCGCCGGCGCCGACCACATCGGCGAGTTGCAGGCGTGGGACCTCGACAGCGGAAAAAAAGTATGGACGACCAACTTGCCGTCGTTCAACTGGGGCGCCGTGCTCGCCACCGCTGGCGGGCTGCTGTTCGCGGGCGGCACCAACGACCGCAAGTTCCGCGCCTTCGATGCCAAGACCGGCAAGATCCTGTGGGAGTTCCCGACCGGGTCGGGCGTGGCCGCGGTGCCCGTGTCGTTTCAGGTGGACGGCAAACAATTTATCGCGGTCCAATCCGGCTGGGGTGTCGATCCCGCGAAAATGCAGAGCCGGATGAACCTCATCTTCCCCGGTGAATATCCGGACGTGCCGCAGGGCGGCGCGATCTGGGTCTTTGCCGTGAATTAGCGGCGGCTTGATTGAAGACCAAGTTGGGGGGCCGGCCCGCCTTGTCCGGCCCCTTACATCACCGCTAGCCGAGAGCCACCTGATCACCGGTCATCTTGACATATCGTAAGTCTTCGCTTACGGTAAGCTATGGCTTACGGTACTGCATTAGCGGCGCTGGCCGACCCGACCCGCAGGCGCGTGTTCGAGCGGCTCAAGTCCGGACCCAAGGCGGTCGGCGCGCTCGCGCGCGGAATGCCGGTCAGCCGCCCCGCAGTGTCGCAACATCTCAAGGTGTTGAAGGAGGCAGGCTTGGTGGCGGACCGGCCCGAGGGCACCCGCCGCGTCTATTACATCGACCCCGACGGGCTCGGCGCGCTGCGCAAGTGGCTCGACCAGTTTTGGGACGAGGCCCTGGCGGCGTTTGCGGCCGAAGTCGAAACCAGCCACGGCAAGGACAAGGACAAAGGCAAATGAACCGCACAGTCACCATCGCGCCGGTGCGCAAAAGCATTCGCGTCAACGCCAATCAGGCGCACGCGTTCGAGGTATTCACGTCGGGCCTCGGGCGCTGGTGGCCGCGCACCCACACCATCGGCAAGCCGCCGATGCACACCGCGGTGCTGGAGCCGCGCCTGGGCGGGCGCTGGTACGAATTGAGCGATGATGGCTCGCAGGCCGATGTGGGCAAGGTGCTGGTGTGGGAACCGCCGGAGCGCTTCGTCATCAGTTGGGACCTCAACAGCAACTGGAAGCCGGACACCACGGTGAGTTCCGAGGTCGAGGTCAGGTTCATCGCGCAAGGAACGGATGCCACCCTGGTGGAGTTGGAGCATCGCAAGTTCGAGCGGCTGGGCGCGGAAGCGGGCGCCTCCATGCGCAAGGACGTG
>DASQCY010000364.1:0-1528 GCA_035634495.1 Allostellaceae bacterium | reverse complement strand
CGCAAGCCTTGCTGCGTGTAGGCTGAGCGGTCGTTGTTCACGCGCTGACGGTTCGCTTCGCGCTCAGCGTCGGTCGTCCCGGTCGGGACCGCCTTGCCGTCGATGGCGGCCGTGCTCCGCGGCTTCGGATCATCGGGACCGAGAGGAGGAGGGCCGACGTAGAGCCGGCCTTGCTCGCCGGGCGGGACGATGTCGCTCGTCGGCGGGTCGATGACGCGCTCGCCCTCGGGGGCGGGGAGGCCACGCAGGCGGGCGACCTCCTCGCGGAGCGATGCATTCTCGAGGCGCAGCGCTTCCGTCTCGTTGGCGGGCAAGCCCTGCGCGACGCGTTCGGCCTTCTCGGCCTCATCGGCCGCGATCCAGTTATCAATGATGCGCATCAGCCTCTCGTGCGGATCGCCGTCCTCGTCGTCCTCAGACCTCTCGTCCGCAGGCGACTCCTTCAGGAACTTCGTCAGGGCCTCGACAGCGACAATCAAGCGGCTGAGATCGGCGGCGTTGGCGCGATCGACCTTGCCGAGTTCGTCGTCGACAACGCTGCGCAAGGCGCTCACAAGCTCGCACTTCAGCGCACCGGCCGGCGTGAGCTTGTCGGGGTTGAGGCCGAGCAGTTCTGCGGACTCAGCGCGGGCGCGGTCGAGGTCGTCATGCATTGGGGTCGTCCTTCTTGGCTTGTGCTTTAGCCCGGTCAGCCTCGGCCCAACGGGCGCGGGCAATGCGGAGCCCAGGGCGCTCGGTAGGCTTGGGCTCGGGGCGGTTGGCGAGAATGGCCGCAACGGACCGGCGGGCCGTGTTCTCGGCCCTGAGCACTTCGTCCAGGCACACGGACAGGCCCGCCAGTTGGCGCGCGGCAAGGTCCTCTGCGATGGCCGTGAACATACCGGCGCGCTCGCAAGCTTGGCGTTGCGCAGCGCTGACGGCAGCGGGGCCGCCGAGGGCCTTCACAAGCTCGGCGGCGACGGTGCGAGCCCGGCGCGAGGCGCGGGTGCGGCCGTCGAGATCGCCGATGCTCTTGAGCCGAAGCTTTCCGAGCCGGCTGTGCGTTCGGGGGTGTATCGGGGCGCTATCCGCTACCGATCGGCCCTCCATCGGCCTGCCATCGGCGGGTAGTCCGGCGGTGATCTCATTCATGGCCTTTCCCGGCCCTCCTCCAAGCTCGAATTCGGTACCTATGCAGCGGCTATTTCGTTACATGCTCACATCATTGGATCGGGTCGGGCGACGGAGCTCGAACCTCGCCCTCTACTTCGGCCTCGCGCCAGTACGCGAACAGAGGTTCGAGCAATTGAGATGCCTCGCCGAGAACGAGGCCAACGTTCGCCATTCGAGGACTTGATCGATGCCCTCTAGCGCATCGGCGCGTCTTTGATGCTCGACGCCGTCCCTGGAGTCATTTTCCACCATCGCCGCATACATCTCGAAAATTGCGGCCCGAAGCCCGTCGAAAGCCGCGTCCATGCGTTTGGTCATTGCCTCTCCTCTGGTTGCAGCACGTGCGCTCGCTCTTCCGCGATGGCCGTGATGTGAT
>DASQCY010000363.1:0-2386 GCA_035634495.1 Allostellaceae bacterium | reverse complement strand
GGATGCGGTCGCAGCCGCCGGCCAGGTCGCGCGGCCAATCTTCTTTTCGACGCTGATCATCATAGCCGCCTACCTTCCGCTGTTTGCGTTTCAGCGGATCGAGGCGAAGCTGTTCTATCCAATGGCCTATGCGGTGGGCTTCGCGCAATTGGGCGCGTTGCTATTGGCGCTGACCTTGGTGCCTGGCTTGGCGTATCTCGCCTATCGCAAGCCGCGGCGCGTGTTTCGCAACCCTGTCCTGAGCTGGCTCGAGGCAGGATACCAACGAATTTTGCTGGGCTCCCTGCGCCGGCCGCGCATTGCTTATTTGCTTAGCGCCGCCGCTGCTGTCTTAGTGGTCGGCCTCGGCATGACAGTCTGGCGCGAATTCCTGCCGGAGCTCGATGAGGGCTCGATCTGGCTCCACGCCGAGATGCCCGGTGGAATTTCGCTGGCAAAAGCGGCCGAGATGGACGCCGATTTGCGCCAAGCGGTGCTCGAGTTTCCCGAGGTCGCGAATGTCGTGACCCATGTCGGCCGCAATGATGACGGGACCGACCCGTGGACGCCGTCGCACCTCGAAGCGGGAATCACTCTGCGCCCCTACGCTACTTGGCCGTCCGGCGGCAGCAAGCAGGATCTCGTGCGCCGCATGGCGGCGCGGCTCGGCGAACTGCCGGGCTACGAGATTGCTTTCAGCCAACCGATCATCGATAGCGTCCTCGACAAGGTATTCGATCCGCACAGCCAACTCGCGCTGAAGATATTTGGCGACGACTTCGACGAGTTGCGCCGCATTGCCAAGGAGATCGCCGATGTCCTCCAGACCGTGCCCGGCACCGCCGATGTGCTGGTCGATGAACGGCCGCCGCTGGCGCAGGTCGTGATCAAGGTCGATCGCGAGGCGGCGGCCCGATATGGCATCAACGTCGCCGATATCTCGGCCCTGATTCAGACGGGGATCGGGGGCGTTGCGGTGATCCAGGTGTTCATCGGCGAACGACACTACGACGTCACCGTCCGCTTCCCGGAACACGTTCGCAACAGCCCCGAGGCGATCGGCAGTCTGCCGCTGACCTCGACCACCGGTGCGCTGGTTCCATTGGCACAGGTTGCGCGTATCCAGTTGCAGAACGGCGAAAGCACCATCGATCGTGACATGAATCACCGGTACCTGATGGTGAAGCTCAATTACCGCGACCGCAGCCTCCCTGAACTGCTGGCCGCGGCGAAGAAAGCCGTTGCCGAAAAGGTTTCGTTTGATGCCAGTCGCTATCGCCTCAAATGGGGCGGCGAGTTTGAGAGCGAAGAGCGCGCGGAGGCGCGTTTCGGGCTGATTTTCGGCTCGATCCTGGGTCTGATGATCATACTGCTCTATGCGGAATTCGGGGCGCTGCGCCAAGTGGTGCTGATTCTTGGGGTCGTGCCGTTGGCGACATTGGGCGGGTTGATCGCACTTCACCTCACCGGGGTTACGCTCAATGTCGCCTCCGGGGTTGGCTTTATTGCGTTGTTCGGTGTCGCCGTCATGAACGGGGTCATCATGGTGGCTAATCTCAATCGCGTCCGCGATCTCGACATTGCGCTGATCGATGCTGTCTTAATGGGCGCCGGCGAACGCCTGCGGCCCGTCCTGATGACCGCCACCGTGGCGACAGTCGGTATGCTGCCGGCGGCGCTGGCGACCGGGGTCGGCAGCGATGTGCAACGCTCTCTCGCTACGGTCGTGGCCGGTGGGCTGTTCCCGGCGACCGTGCTGACTTTGTTCCTGATCCCGACGTTCTATTTCGTCATCGAACGGCAGGCGGCGAGGCGCACTCGAAAGGCCGCAGCCCAGACGGCGGGGTCATCGGCATGATACAAACGATCTTGTCTTGAACTCTTAGACGAATCCCGAGGAGGAACCATCGTGAACATCGATCTTGCCGGCAAGCGTGCGATCGTTGCCGGCGGCAGCAGGGGCATCGGGCGCGCGATCGCGCTCGCCTTCGCCGAGGCCGGAGCCGGGGTGTCGATCTGCGCCCGCGGCGCCGAACGGCTCGCCGCGACTCGTGAGGAGATCGCCCGACATGGCGGCACCGCGCATTCCGCCGTCTGCGACCTCGCCGACGAGGCGGCGGTCCCCCGTTATATCGAAGATGCCGCGGCGGCACTCGGCGGGATCGATATTCTGGTCAACAACGCTTCCGCCTTCGGCGGCGTCGACGACGAGGCCGGATGGACGTCCAGCGTCGCCGTCGATCTGATGGCGACGGTGCGGGCGATACGCGCCGCATTACCCTACCTCGAAAAATCCGGTTCCGCCGCGATCCTCAACATCTCCTCGATCTCGGGGCTGCGCGCCACACCTCGCACGCCCCCTTACGCGGCCGTCAAGGCGGCGGTGCTCAATTACACGCTGACCGAG
>DASQCY010000362.1:0-3977 GCA_035634495.1 Allostellaceae bacterium | reverse complement strand
ATCGCCGAAATGGCGGGCACTGACCGGACAGACCATCACGCAAGCTGGCAGCCGATCCTCTTCCGCCAAATTTTCGTTGTAGATCCGGTCGATGCACAACGTGCATTTCTTCATCACGCCGGCGTCTTCGTCGAATTCGCGCGCACCATAGGGACAAGCCCAGGAGCACAGTTTGCAGCCGATGCAGATCTCCTCGTTGACCAGCACGATCCCGTCCTCGGCACGCTTGTAGGAGGCTCCGGTCGGGCAGACGGTGACGCAGGCCGGTTCCTCGCAATGCAGGCAGGATTTCGGGAAATAAACGGTCCGCGCGCCCTCCCCGTCGCCTTCCTCGAACGAGTGCACACGGTTGAACCATACGCCCCAGGCACCAGCACCATAGGGATTGAAATCGGGCAGCGGCCCGGCAAAGCCGCTCGTGTTCCACTCCTTGCAAGCGGTCGCACAGGCGTGGCAGCCCACACAGATATCGAGGTCGATGACCAGCCCAAGCTTCTTCTGGCCCGGTCGCGGCTCCGGCAGCGAGGTCATCGCTCATGCTCCCATGTGGATGTCGCCCGCGCAAGGCGGATGAGCCGGCGGCTGTGCACTCTCCTCCCTGAGAGCAGGGAGAAAAAAAGAATCCGCATCACCGCTCGATGCTACTCATCGCCAATAATGACTTCTATCAAATGGTTAGGCGAACACATCAATGCCCCGCCGCGGCGCTTAGCAGGGAGCCCAATCGGGGTCCTGAGGGAGCGAGCAGGGAGAGATTCCGCCACGATCCGATCGATCCACGCTCCCTGCTCGACACGACATTTCTTACGCCCCGATTCTGGCGCCAAGATGGTGGCCGCATTACGGGTGGGGTAGCATCGCGGCTTCATCCAGTTGAGGTAACGCATGACAGGCCGGGGCCGAATTTCTCCTGTCGCGGGTGACAGCCTCTTGCCGGACGAGGAGCGCATGATGCTCGAACGGGCGCGGGCGCTGATCCCCCGGGTCGCCGAACGGGCCTCGGCAGCCGCCGCGGCACGGCAATTGCCGGCGGAGACGATCGACGAATATCGAGCTGCCGGCATCCTGCGCATCCTGCAGCCGCGGCGCTTCGGCGGCATGCAAGGCCGCTTCAGCCTGTTCTCGCGGATTGTCGAGGAATTGACCTATGGCTGCGCCTCCTCGGCCTGGGTCTATGCGGTTCTGGCCGAGCATCAATGGATCATCGCGCAATATCCCGAAGAGGCGCAGATCGACGTCTGGGGCGAGGATCCCGAAGCGGTCGCCTCGTCTTCGCTCGCGCCGCGTGAGGCGGCCCGGCGGGTGCCAGGCGGCTGGCGGCTCAGCGGCCGTTACCCGTTCTCGAGCGGTTGCGACTATGCGCAGTGGGCGATCATCGGCACCTTTCTCGGAGAGAGAGGCGACCCCCGCCACATCGCCTATCTGCTGGTGCCGCTTGCCGAAGTCGAGATCGTCGACGACTGGCAGGTGCTCGGCCTCCTCGGCACCGGCAGCAAGTCGCTGATCCTGCGCGACGTGTTCGTCCCCGAGCACCGCTCCGTCATGGTCAGCGACCTCTTCGCCGGCACCCCGCCGGGTGCCCTGGTCCATCCCGACTATCCGGTATTGCGCGCGCCGCGCGGGTTCCTGGTGTCCTATTCGTTGCCGCCGGTCGCCATCGCGCTCGGCCGTCGCGCCCTCGAAATCGCCTGCGCCGCATTGGCGACCCGCGTGTCGCGCGGGGTGACCAAAGTCGCGGAGTCCGAGGTCGTGCAGATGGCGATCGGCGAAGCCGCAGCCGCGATCGATGTGGCGACCTTGCTGTTACACACCGGACGCGAGTCGAGCACCGCCGCGGTCAGCTCGGGCCGCAAGATCACCGAGGCCGAGGCCTTGCGCGCGCGCCGCGACATGGTCTACGCGCAGCATCAGGTGAGCTGGGCGGTCGACCGGCTGTGCGAGATGGACGGCGCCCGCTGGGTCTACGACAATGACCAGCTCGGCGCCATCCGCCGTGACGTGATGACGATCCTGACCCACCACGCCGCCAGCCGCCAAGCCGCAATGGCACCCTACGGCCGTATGCTGCTCGCCTCCGGCGCGGGGTGAGCGATCCCCGGAAAGCGTTGTCCAAGCCGTGCGGAATCTACCAAGAGCAACCCACGCATGGCTTTGTTCTGCACTGATCGCCACCATTTTTGGGCGGATGCTCTTTGCAAGATCGTGCTGGCGCGCCGGCTGCCGGCGGGAAAGAGGATGACGCCGATGCTCAAAATTGAAATCGAGCGCGAGGAAGATGGCCGGTGGATCGGCGAGGTACCAGAATTGCCGGGTGTGCTGGCCTATGGCGCAACAGAGGCCGAGGTTAGAGCCAAGACAACAGCGCTCGCCTTGAGGGTTATCGCCGACCGTATTGAGCATGGCGAGCCGGTACCCTTCGATCCCAGCGATCTCTTTGTTGCCGCGTGAATGGCTGGACGGCTACCAGGGCCGGCCTGGTGTTGCGAGCGCTTATGCGTCTCGGGTGGACCGTCGAGCGGCAGCGGGGCTCACACCGCACGCTGTCGCGGCCGGGATGGCCTAATTATGTGTTTGCGTTCCGTGATAGTGAAGAGCTCGGACCACGGATGCTCGCGCGGATAGCGAAGCGTACCGGCTTACGGCCCGACGATCTTTAGTTCCGCGCAGTGGACCTACAACCGACCGCGGGAGCGCCCTGGCACCTCCCGGATGCGGCGGTCGATCGGCTATGCGAGCTCTACCGCGCCCGGTCGGTCTATGACAGCGATGAACTAGGCGCGAGCCGCCAAGCCGCGATGGTCCCCTGCGGCAAGATGCTGCTCGCCCGCGAACGGGAGTAAAGCGGTGCAAAAGCACCGACGTCGCCGAAATCCGTCACGCCGGCAGGCCGGCTTTGCGCAATCCTTCGAGAAACCGCTCGCGGTCGGCCGCGCGCCCGAAGGGCCGGTCAAGGCGCGGGTCGCTAGCGGTCAAGCCGGGCATGCGCCGCAGCAGCTCGTCGAGCGTCGACCGGCCGGCATCGACTCGACCCAATTGTCCTTCTGCGGCCGCCCGAACCGCGTAGATATCATACCGCCCGCCGATCGAAAGAATATTAAGCGATGAACCGTCTTCCAATCGGTTAGATACGATCTTGGCTGACCCTGACAGCGACTGCCATCAGCCCCATGATTTCGCGCTTCCCTTGCCGATGTCGTTCGTAAAAGCCGAGCGCGGTCGACACCGTCAATGGTCTGTAAATCACCGAGTGGAACCATGGCCTTCGTCGGGATGACGGGGAGGTCGGAGCGACGGACATAATCCCCTCTCGTGCAAATATGGCGCGCTGTCAGCCGTACGAGCTGAGGGCTACACTCAGTTTCTTGGGTCAATACGTCCCGCGAAGCGGGTCGAGCGAACCAAGACCAACATGAGTGTAGGGCATGCCATGAAGCCGATGAGCGAAGCGCATTTCGCAATCCTGCGGCGGCACATGGTCGAGGTCATCGGAATCCAGGTCGACCTTGCGAGCGAGGAGCTGGGCAAGGCGGCCCTCGACGAACGCGTGCTGGCCGCGATGCGAAAGGTCCCGCGGCACTGCTTCGTGCCCTCCTTCCTGGCCCCTCTCGCTTACCAGGACACGCCGCTGCCGATCGGCTTCGATAAGACGATCTCGCAGCCCTTTATAGTCGCGCTCATGACCGACCTCCTCGGCCCCGAGCCACATGACAGCATCCTCGAGGTCGGAACCGGGCTGGGCTATCAGGCCGCGGTCCTGGCCGAGCTTTCCGGTCGGGTGTGGAGCGTCGAAATCGTGGAGGAGTTGGCAGGCCAAGCCGAAGCGAACTTGCGCCAGTTCGGCTGCTCCGATGTCGCCATCCGCATCGGAGACGGGTCGCGTGGCTGGCGCGAGCACGCGCCCTACGATAGAGCCCTGCTGACGGCCGCCGCCGAGCGATTGCCTCCGGCGATCCTCGATCAAATCAAACCCGGAGGAC
>DASQCY010000361.1:0-3415 GCA_035634495.1 Allostellaceae bacterium | reverse complement strand
GCGACCGCTGAGGTGTTGCAGGTCATCAATTCCTCTCCCGGCGATCTGACCCCGGTATTCGATGCGATGCTGGAAAGGGCGTTGCGGTTGTGTGATGGCGCCTATGGCAGTCTCTTCACGTTCGACGGCGAAAGGTTTTCTGCGACTGCAACGCGTGGGGAGACAGGGTATAACGACTGGCTTCGTCAGAGTGGCCCCTTCTTGCCGCCCCCGGGGGGTCTGCTGGACCGCGCCTTGAGGGGTGAGGACATCGTCGAAGTCGTCGACCTTCTGGAGCACGACGAAATCCGCCAATACCCGGCTTTGCAACGGATGGTGGAACTTGGTGGGTATCGCAGCTTGCTCAACGTCGCGCTCCGCAAAGAAAATACTTTCTTTGGCGTCATAACCATCAACCGAAAGGAGAAACGCCCCTTCACGGACAAGCAGATCGCCTTGCTGCAGAACTTCGCCGCGCAGGCGGTCATCGCGATGGAGAACGCCCGGCTCTTAGGCGAGTTGCGTCAGCGCACAGAGGAGGTCGCGGAACTCAACCGCGGTCTCGAAGCTCGGGTCGCGGAGCAGGTCGAGGAACTGGGACGGGTCGGGCGGTTGAAGCGGTTTTTGGCGCCGCAGCTTGCCGAATTGATCGTCTCGCAGGGCGACGAACAGATCCTCGAGAGCCATCGCCGTGAGATCGTCGTCGTGTTCTGCGATCTGCGCGGTTACACCGCCTTTACGGAGACCGCCGAGCCCGAGGAGGTGCTCGACTTCCTGCGCGAATATCATGGCGCGTTGGGGCCACTCGTCGCCCAGTTCGAGGGGACGCTCGACCAGTTTTCGGGCGACGGGATCATGGTGTTTTTTAACGATCCCGTGCCATGCCCCGACCCGGCCGAGCGCGCGGTCAAGATGGCGATGGCGATGCGCGAGGCGGCGGGCAAGCTGATTGCCGACTGGCGCCGCCACAGCTATGAACTGGGCTTTGGCGCCGGCATCGCGCAGGGCTACGCGACCCTGGGGCAGATCGGCTTTTCCGACCGCTCCGGTTATACCGCGATCGGCACGGTGTGCAACCTTGCCGCCCGGCTTTGCGCCGAGGCCAAGGATGGGCAGATCCTAGTCAGCAGCCGCATCGCTGAAACCGTAGAAGCGGTCGCGAGGCTCGAAGACCTCGGAAACCTCGAGCTAAAAGGTCTTCGAAGACCGGTCGCCGCATTTAATGTCACCGAACTGACCCATGGGGTATAGGTCGATCACCACCGGCTCCCGGCTTAATGTTGGATTGGGCGGAGCGCGACATGGCGTCAAGCGCGCATCTAGCAGCAGCAAGCGAGGCGAGGGTGCTCGGGCATTCGGTATTAAGGCTCGAGGATCCGCCGCTGTTGACCGGCAAGGCAAGCTTTGTCGGCGACCTTTCGTTCGCCCATCAGCTGCACATGCGGGTCGTCCGCTCGGCCTATGCGCACGGCCGGATCGTCGCGATCGAAACCGCCGCGGCGTTGGCCGCGCCGGGGGTCGTTGCGGTGTGGACCTCGCGCGATATCGCGGATCTGGCACCGATCGGTCTGAGGGGAGGCCTCGGCACCCCGGCTGATATCGCCGGGCTCGCGCCTTATCTGCAACCGGTGCTGGCGCGCGAGCGGGTGCGCTATATCGGAGAGCCGGTCGCCGCCGTCTTTGCCGAGGATCCGTATCTCGCCGAGGACGCCGCCGACCTCGTCGATGTCCGGGTCGAGGAATTGCCGGTCCTGCTGACCGCCGAAGACCCGCCTTGCGAGTTCGCACCCGACCACGGCAGCGAAGCCGACATCATCCGCAAGGGGTATGGCGACCTCCAAGCCGCCTTCGCCGAGGCGCACATGGCCGTCGAGCTTGATCTCGCGGTCGGACGCCATTCCGGCACTCCGCTGGAGACCCGTGGGGCGATCGGCCGCTACGACCCGGAACGCGACGTGGTCGAGATGTACGGTGCCGCCAAGGTGCCGCACGCCACCCGCGACGGGCTCGCCCGCGTGCTCCGGCGCAGCCCGGCCTCGGTCCATCTCCACGAAGGGCATGTCGGCGGCGGCTTTGGCATTCGCGGCGAGCTCTATCCCGAGGATGTGCTGGTCTGTGCGGCCGCGATGCGCTTTGGGCGTCCGGTCAAGTGGATCGAGGACCGGCGCGAACACCTGATGGCCGCCAACCACTCGCGCCAGCAGCGCCACCACATCCGCGCCGCTGTCGATCGCGACGGTCACATCCTGGCGATCGACGACACCTTCTTTCACGATCAGGGCGCCTATTTGCGCACCCACGGCACACGCGTGGCCGACATGACAGCCGGGCTGTTGCCGGGGCCTTATCGGGTCCCGGCCTACCGCGTGACCGGGCATGTACGGCTGACCAACAAGACGCCGGCCGCGACCTATCGCGCGCCGGGCCGCTACGAGGGCACGTTTGTGCGCGAGAGATTGCTCGATGCGATCGCCGCAAAGCTCGGTATCGACCCGGTCGAGGTGCGTCGCCGCAACCTGATCACCAGCGCCGAGATGCCCTATCAACGTCCGCTCGACGCGATCGGTGACGAGATTGTCTATGATTCAGGCGACTATGCCGGATTGATGGAAAAGGCGCAGGCCGCTGTCGGATGGAACGCGTTGCAGGCTCGACTGCGGCAGCGCCGGGAGGCCGGCGAAGCGGTTGGCGCCGGTCTCGCGATCTTTGTCGAGAAGAGCGGTCTCGGTCCGACCGATCGGGTCACGATCTCGGTCGACCATGAGGGTACTGTCGAAGTCGTGACCGGCGGCGCGTCGGTCGGACAAGGCTTTGAGACCGTGATGGCGCAGATCGCTGCCGATGCGTTGGGCGTCGATTATCACCGGGTGCAGGTCGTGCACGGGCATACCGACCGGATCGAGCACGGGGTCGGCGCGCATGCCTCGCGCGCAACAGTGATGACCGGCTCGGCGACCCACATCGCGGCGAACGCGCTCAGGGAAAAGGTGCTCGAGGCTGCCGCCGGGCTGATGCAATTACCGGTCGCGGAGCTCGACCTGGTCGATGGCCGGGTGATCCGCCGGGACATGCCGGACGGACCCTCGATGGAGCTCGGCGAAATCGCACGCAGTATGCCGGACGGGCTCAACGCCGAGGGCCGGTATACGACGGAGCACATGAATTACCCCTATGGGGTCCATATCGCTGTCGTGCGGGTCGACCCAGCGACCGGCGGGGTCGACATCGAGCGCTACCTGACTGGCTACGATATCGGGCGGGCGGTCAACACGATGCTAATCGAGGGTCAGATCGCCGGCGGGCTCGCACAGGGCGTGGGCGGTGCGCTCCTGGAAGAATTCGCCTACGACGGACGGGGCGAGCCCCTGTCCGTCACCCTCGCCGACTACCTGATGCCGACCGCCCGCGAGGTGCCGCCGCTCGAGGTCCTGATCAC
>DASQCY010000360.1:0-2092 GCA_035634495.1 Allostellaceae bacterium | reverse complement strand
TGCCGCAACAGCCGGCGCATCTGGATGATCGCCTTATCGGCGGGGCCCAGATGCTCTTTGCTGCGGTCGACGATCCGGCCCATGCTTTCCTGGATCGCGCGATCCTGCACGTTGATCCCGTCAATTCCGGTGAAGCTCTCGGTCCGCTGAACCTCGCGATCGATCAGGTAATCGTTTTGTCGGTTAGCCTTGGAGCAGAACGTCGTCTGATCGACATGGATGGGCCCGTTGCCGAGCCCGCGCTCGAGGCGGTCCTCGTCGTTGAGTGGTTCGTCGGTCCGGCTGTAGGTCCAATTGTAGACCATCGTGGTCTCGTCATCGATCGGCACCCAAATGTGCCCCGCATCGGCCGGAAACCCTCTCTCCGTCGACGAGGCGCGGATCTGATGGAACGGCAAGATGAAATGGTAGGTGCGGGCGTGCATCTCGGCCGCGCCGAGCGCTCGGATTCCGACGTACTGGTAACCGTAATCGGTAATGTCGACGACGATATTGGGCGCCTTGGCCTGAACATAGGGGTTCGATGGTTTGATACCGCCGCGCCTGGCGCTATCGGTCAGCAGCCGGTGCATGATTGGCGCGTGCGAGGTATCGAGACCGCCTTCGAGAGCTTGCAGCCAGTTGCATTCCTGGATGACCTTGGTGACGTGCCGATGTGTCTGCGGCACCTGGGTCCAGGCGAATTTCGGAGCGGCCGGCATGCGCTCGGGTGGTCCCAAATAGGCCCACACGATCCCACCGAGCTCGACGGTCGGATAGGCGGCGATGTGGACCTTGTGCCGGAACTGGTTCTCAACGGGCTCGTTGAGCTGGTCGACGCAAGTGCCGGCGACGTCGAACTTCCAGCCGTGGTACACGCAGCGCAGCCCGCATTCTTCGTTACGGCCAAAGAACAGAGAGGCGCGGCGGTGCGGACAATATTCGTCCAGGAGCCCGATCCGGCCCTCCGTGTCGCGGAAGGCGACGAGGTCCTCGCCCAGCAGCCGCACGCGCACCGGCGGGCCGTCGGGTTGGCTGATCTCGCGCGCCAGCACCGCCGGGATCCAGTACCTTCGCATCGCGTTGCCCATCGGCGTGCCCTGCCCCACCCGGGTGATCAGCTCGTTTTCCTCGCGCGACAGCATCCCCGATCCTCCTAGTGTTCGGCGGCGAATAAGGCAGAATAGCATACTGACTGAGAGGACGGGAGATGACCGATTGGATTCTGCGGGGTGGCGAGGTGGTCGACGGCCGCGGCGGGCCGAGACGGCGAGCCGACATCGCCATTACCGGCGATCGCGTTGCTGCCGTAGGCGTCGTCACCCGGGCGGCGAACGCACGCGAGATCGATGTCGCGGGCAAGATCGTCTCGCCGGGCTTTATCGATGTGCATACCCATGACGACCGCGCGCTGTTCGCCACTCCGGATATGGCAGCCAAGGCGAGCCAGGGGGTCACCACCGTCGTGACCGGGAATTGCGGGGTGAGCCTGGCACCGCTGGTGCTCGACGCGGCACCGCCGCCGCCCCTCGATCTGATTGGCGACACCCAGGATTACCATTACGCGCGCTTCGCCGGCTATCTCACGGCACTCGACCGGTCGCCGCCGGCGCTCAATGCGGCCTGCCTCGTCGGCCATTCCACCCTCCGGGTCGGGGCGATGAGCGCACTCGACCGGCCGGCCGACAAGGCTGAAGTAGCGCAGATGGGCGAGCGGCTACAGGAGGCCCTCGCCGCCGGTGCGATCGGCCTGTCGAGCGGGCTCGCCTATGTCCCGGCATCCCATGCAACGGCCGCCGAGATCGAGGCGTTGGCGGCATTGCTGCGCCCGGCCGGGGCACTCTACACGACGCATATGCGCAACGAGGGCGATGCCGTCATCGCCAGCCTCGAGGAGAGCTTCGCCGCCGGTCGCGCGGCCGGTGTGCCGGTGGTCATTTCGCACCACAAGACGATCGGCCGGGAAAATTTCGGGCGTACCGTCGAGACCCTGCCGCTGCTCGCGGCCGCGATCGCGCGGCAAGAGGTCGGGCTCGACGCCTATCCCTATATCGCCTCGTCAACCGTGCTGAGCGCTGCGCAAGCCGCGCGGGCGCTCAAGGTCCTAGTCACC
>DASQCY010000359.1:0-1596 GCA_035634495.1 Allostellaceae bacterium | reverse complement strand
TCTCCAATCTGAGCCTGGTCATGGGGGTCGCCGGGGCGGACCTCGCGGGGCACACGATCCTCGTCACCGGTCTCGCCGGGCTCATCGCCGGCTCCTGTTCGATGGCACTCGGCGAATGGCTGTCGGTCAATACCGCGCGCGGATCCTCTCAGCGCCAGATCGCTACCGAGGCCGACGAGCTCGAGCAGGTGCCGGAGGAAGAGAAGGAAGAGCTATCGCTGATCTACCAGGCCAAGGGGCTGCCCGAGGATTTGGCAAAATCGCTGGCGGAGCAACTGATCGCCAACAAGAAGACCGCCCTCGACACCTTGGTCCGCGAGGAGCTGGGGATCGATCCCGAAGAGCTCGGTGGCTCGGCCTGGGCAGCCGGAGGCACATCTTTTCTGCTGTTCGCGGTCGGCGCGATCTTTCCCGTTGCACCGTATCTCGCGCTGGCGGGGATGCCGGCGATGATCGCCAGCTTGGCAGCGAGCGGGCTAGCTCTGTTCCTGATCGGCGCCGGCACGACGTTGTTTACCGGACGCGGGGTTCTGCCTTCCGGAGTGCGTCAGCTGTTGGTTGGGTTCGCCGCCGCCGGCGTGACTTTTGGTGTTGGCAAGCTGATCGGGGTTGCCGTCACCAATTGACGCGGGTGTGGGTGCGGACCAGAAACTCGGCCCGGGCGAGCCGGCGCTGCAGCTCCAGCCGCTCGGTCACCGTCAACGGCTTCCACAGGCCGCCGATCAATGGCTGACCTCGACCGTCAATCCTGAGGCGGCGGCCATCGAAGACCAGCAGCCCGTCGAGCCCGGTCTCGTCGAGTGTCCAGTTTCGCACCGGCCCGGTGTCGATGTGGATGAAACCCGAATGCGGATACCACCCGACGCCGCCGCGCTGCATCGCCCGGGCAGCATTCATCGCCGTGGGGAGTTTAGAGTCGAGCCGCAGGTCGAGCGCGCGGCCCAAGATGTGTTGACTGTGTTCGGCGACCCCGAATG
This sequence comes from Allostellaceae bacterium, assembly GCA_035634495.1. GTDB lineage: Bacteria > Pseudomonadota > Alphaproteobacteria > ATCC43930 > CGMCC-115725 > AP-15. Next base: position 619 of record DASQCY010000359.1, on the reverse strand, counting down.
TCGTTCGCGCCAGCATCGCATTGGTCTCGGCGGTGCGATAAGCCGAGAGGATCGTCGCGCTGGTCTCACCGACCGCATCGAGAACATCGGCCAGAAAATCGATCACGCCGACATCGATCTGCGTCTGTTCGCCCGAGTGGTGATCGCGCAGAAAGACGCAGAGTTCTTCGATGACCCGATGGATCGGGCCGTCATCGTTGCGATAGGTGCCCTCGAAAGTCTCACCCGTATTGGCGTTGGCGAGGCGGAGGCGGCGCAGCGCCGGCGGGCGCGCAACAGCGTGCGCTATCGATGGCCATGTCGTACATCCGGCGGCCAGGGAAAGAAAATGACGGCGGTCCATCGACCTCGACCCCGGTCGATCTCAAAACCGTTTCAGCAGACGCTCGATATAGTCGAGCTCCATCTCAGGGCGGGAGCGTTCCCCAGCGCGGCGGCGCAGCTCATCGAGGATCTCGCGGGCTTTTTGCAAGGTGTTCTGATCGGGGATCTTTACATCTCCCTGATCGAAAGTGCCGTTGTTCGACATCGGCCGGCCAAGGGGGTCGCGATCGACTTGGTCCCTCGGCTCGCTGTCGGTGGCTCCGACATCACTATCGTCAGGATTGCCGCGGCCCAG
>DASQCY010000358.1:0-4436 GCA_035634495.1 Allostellaceae bacterium | reverse complement strand
TCCTCATAAGGCAAAAACCGAGAAGGCCGATGAGGACGACTGCGAAGCTAGGCGGTTCTGGCACTTGGGCCAGTTCGATCTGTAAAGCTACACCGAGAGGATCGCTGAGCCCAGTCACGAGAGTTTCCACGCCGGTTCCATCGAGGTTGGCTCGCCGGAGACTGCCTTGCCCTGAAGCTGCCCAGTACATTTTTCCGTCTTCGATATCCAGGGCGATACCTTCAGCACCGAATTGTCCGGTCAATAAAGTCTCCAACCCGCTGCCGTCGAAGTTAGCTCGCTCGATCAGCCCTTGGAAATCCGTAAAATATATCTTGTCGGCCGCAATATCTAATGCAAGATTCGTAGGTTCCGTTAAACCACTTAAAATAATGTTTTGTCCGGTACCATCAAGGTTGGCTGACGAGAGGGTACCGCCAAACTGATTGACCCAATACATCTTATTGCTATTTATGTCTAAGGCGATACCAGCGGGGGCATTTTGCCCGGTTACAAGCACTTGTTGTGCAGTGCCGTCGAAGTTGGATCGTCTAATATCGTTGATCCCACCTGTGTCAGTCCAGTACATTTGACCTGCAGCAGTATCGAGCGCGATACCAAAGGCGCTCACCTGGCCTACTAGGGTTTGTTGCCCCGCGCCGTCTAAGTTTGCGCGCTGAATATTGCCGTCACTGCCTTGACGGCTCCAGTACATCTGGCTCGCTGGGATGTCTAGAGCGATACCAGTTACGCCGAATGGTTGTCCCGAAACAAGGGTTTGCTGATTGCTACCATCCAGATTGGCCCGGCTTATCTCAGAAGTATTTTGGTCAGTCCAGTATATAAAACTGGCATCGGCTTGACCCGACATCCCGACAAAGAGGCTGCCACTGAGGATGATTGTCACTGGGATGCTTATACTCATATAAGTGTCCCCCCCACGTTTTTGTTAAGTTTCGAAGGCGCTTTTGAACGCGAGCGATTCTCCGTACGCAGTTTAGCGACAGCGGGATGTAAAGGAAATAGCGTGACTTTAGAAACGTTAGCCTCTATGGGCTTGTATCGAGAGGCGGGCGCTTTCTACCCGCCGCGCACCTCCCCCGATTTTCAAACCCGTTCGGTCTCTATCGGCCTCTATCGGCAAAAACCCCGCGCCAAACTCAAAAACGCCATTGATTTCATTGGAAAACCGTTAGCTTAAGAGTCAGCTGCTCTACCAACTGAGCTATGCACCCGCGGGCGCGCTCTATAGCAAGGCTGCCCAGGCTTGTCGATAGCAGGTCGGGTCGTCAAACCCGCCCGTGGCAGTGCTTGAATTTTTTGCCTGAACCGCAGGGGCAGGGGGCGTTCCGCGGCGTACCGGCCCAGGGTGGGCGCGGGCCGGCCAGCCGCGGCCCGGTGCGGTCGACACCGTTTCCCGAGCCCGGCCGGCGCGGAGGGCGCGACGGCGGCCCGAAGGGTCTGCCGGTGGTGCCGGTGGCGCGCGCCTCTTCGGCCATCGCCTCCTCGGGCTCGGCTCCGGCCATCGCGTAGGCCGGTTGCGGTTGCACGCGGAGCTCGACATGGCTCAACACCGAGGTCACGTGCTGGCGCAGATTGGCCAGCATCGCCTCGAATAATTCGAAGGCCTCGCGCTTGTATTCGTTGAGCGGATCGCGCTGGCCATAGGCGCGCAGATTGATCCCTTGCCGCAGATGGTCGAGCGTTAAAAGGTGATCCTTCCAGGTCTGGTCCAATAGCTGAAGCAGCAGGCTCTTCTCGGCCATCCGCATCAAATCGGGACCGTAATTGGCCGATTTCTCGGCCATCCTGCGGTCCGCCGCGGTGCTAATCCGCTCTTGGAGCTCGTCCCTGCCGATCCCCTCCTCCTTGGCCCATTCGGCAAGCGGCAGATCGAGGGCGAGGAGCCGCAGGCACTCGGCGTGCAGCCCCGGAATGTCCCATTGCTCGGCGAGCGAATTCTCCCGGATCGCCCGTGCCACGATCTCCGCGATCGTCTCGGCGCGCATATCGGCGACCGTCTCGGCGACGTCGCGCGCGCTCATGATCTCGCGGCGCTGTTCGTAAACGACCTTGCGCTGGTCGTTCATCACGTCGTCGAACTTTAACAGCTGCTTTCTAATATCGTAGTTGCGCGCCTCGACTTTCTGCTGCGCCTTGGCGAGCGCCTTGTTGACCCAGGGATGGATGATCGCCTCGCCGTCCTTGAGGCCGAGGCGCTGCAGCATCGAATCCATCCGCTCGGAGCCGAAGATCCGCATCAGGTCGTCTTCGAGCGAGACAAAGAATTTCGAGGCCCCGGGGTCACCCTGGCGGCCCGAGCGGCCGCGCAGCTGGTTGTCGATGCGCCGGCTCTCGTGCCGCTCGCTGCCGACGACAAAGAGCCCGCCGGCGTCGACCACTCCCTCGTGCGCCGTCGCGATCTCTTCGCGGATTGCACCCGCCCGCGCTTCGCGAACCGCGGCGTCCTCGATCGGCGCCAGATCGGTTTTTAGGCGCATTTCGAGATTGCCGCCAAGCTGAATGTCGGTACCGCGCCCGGCCATATTGGTGGCAATCGTCACGGTGCCCGGCCGGCCGGCTTGGGCAATGATGTAGGCCTCCTGCTCGTGATAGCGTGCGTTCAGCACGTTGTGCGGGATCTTGTTCTTTTTGAACACCGCCGACAGCGCCTCGGATTTTTCGATGCTGACCGTGCCGATCAGCATCGGCTGCTTCTTCTCCTGACACTCCAGCACATGCTGCACGATCGCGTCGTATTTCTCGCGCGTCGTGCGGTAGACCTCGTCATCGGTGTCGTCGCGGATACAGGGCTCGTTGGTCGGGATCTCGATGACCTCGAGTTTGTAGATGTCGCTGAACTCCTGCGACTCGGTCATCGCGGTGCCGGTCATGCCGGCGAGCTTTGGATAGAGCCGGAAATAATTCTGGAAGGTGATCGAGGCGAGCGTCTGGTTCTCGTTCTGTACGGTAACGCCTTCCTTGGCCTCGAGCGCCTGGTGCAATCCCTCCGAGTAGCGTCGCCCCTCCATCATGCGGCCGGTGAACTCGTCGATGATGATGATCTTGTCGTCCTTGTTGATGTAGTCGGTGTCGCGGGCGAAGAGCTTGTGCGCGCGCAGCGCCTGGTTGACGTGATGGACGAGCCCGACATTGTTGATGTCGTAGAGCGAGCCGGTCGTCATCAGGCCGGACTGGCGCAGCATGCCCTCGATCTTCTCGACCCCCGATTCGGTCAAAGCGACGGTGCGCTGCTTTTCGTCCTTCTCGTAATCGCCGTCTTCGAGCGCCGGGATCAGCTTGTCGACCCGCATGTAGAGCTCGGAATTGTCCTCGGTCGGACCGGAGATGATCAGAGGCGTGCGCGCCTCGTCGATCAGAATCGAGTCAACCTCGTCGACGATCGCGTAATGGAACGGCCGATGGACCATGTCCTCGAGCCGGAACTTCATGTTGTCGCGCAGATAGTCGAAGCCGAGCTCGTTGTTGGTCCCATAAGTAACGTCGCACAGATAGGCCTCTTTCCGCTGGATGTCGTCGAGGTCGTGAACAATGCAGCCGACGCTGAGACCGAGGAAGCGATAGATCTGGCCCATCCATTCGGCGTCGCGGCGAGCGAGATAATCGTTGACGGTGACGACGTGCACCCCGTTACCGGTCAATGCATTGAGATAAACCGGCAAGGTCGCAACCAGGGTCTTGCCTTCGCCGGTCTTCATTTCGGCGATCATCCCACGATGCAGCACGACCCCGCCCATCAGCTGCACGTCAAAGTGACGTTGGCCGAGCGTGCGCTTGGCCGCCTCGCGCACCGTCGCGAAGGCATCGACGAGGATGTCGTCGAGTTCGGTCCCATCGGCGAGCTGCTCTCTGAAGCGCTGGGTGCGCGTGCGCAGCTCCTCGTCAGACATCGCCTCGAGCTGGGGCTCGATCTCATTGATCGCCGAGACGATCGGACCGAGGCTCTTTACGTAACGATCATTGGCGGAGCCGAAGAGCCGCCTGGCTAGGGCGCTAAACATGGGACCCTCGGATAACGGGGACGGAAGGCAGAACGTGATCGCACGGCGGCCGATTGACAGATAAGCGGGCTCGCCTGACGTGTCAATTCGACGGCGCGGACCTCCCAGGCCCATCGGGCGCCGGCGCCTCCATCCTAACCCCCTGTGGGGGAGGTGGGGCGGGGCCTTGTCCGCCGCGGCTCGATATGCATTATGAATCAGCCGCGCTTCCGCAGCGCGGCGGCGTTTCCCTCGATAAAGGCATCCGATGCTGACACGTCCTTTGCTTGCCCTGGCACTCGGCCTCGTGTGCGCGGCGGGCCTCGCCGCCGGCCACGTTGTAATGGCGGCCGATCAACCGCCAGCGCCGGCGACGGCGAACGCTCCGGCGCTGGGCCCTCTGCCGCCCCCCAACACTGTCGTGGCTCGCGTCGACGGCACCGAGCTCCACCTTGC
>DASQCY010000357.1:0-5980 GCA_035634495.1 Allostellaceae bacterium | reverse complement strand
GAAGGAGCCGACAAAGGTTAAGATGGGCATCGCCAAGACACTTGACAAGCTTCAGGCCCTGCACGGCATCGTCGTCGCCATTTTTAGATCAAGATCACGGCATACTATATGCGCTCGCATTGCATCAGCGTGGGCCGTCCTCTCGGATCGGACGGCGTGTTCCGCGTCGCCTCCGACCGGGTCATCAGGCGCCGAAAATTGGTGCTCCGAGCTCCCTGCTGCTTCCCTCAGAGCCCGGTTTCGCCTCCCTGCAAGGCTCCCTGAGCATCGCCACAGGAAGGGAGTATCAAATATCTGACATAGAACGACTTACTGCCGTCGAGTCGGGCAATTTCACGGGCAATTCGGATTTTATTCCCTGAGAGCAGGGATGGAAGATCTCGGGATCACCCTTTCGGGCGACAATGTTAACCAGGGCGAAGCCTATCTCGCCGACACGCCGGTGCTACGGCCGCATGCGGGAACCCAGCCTGATCTCTTCTTGCGGTGGAATGATATGCCACTCGCGGCCGCTTCGGTCGACGTCGTCGTTCATCTGCACGGGTTTTCGCAGCAGGGTGGCGCGATGCCGCTCGCCGAGAAGGTAGCGGGCAGCGGTCTCGACCTGTCGGGTCGCAAGCGCCCGACCATCGCGCTCCTACCCCGCGGCAACTGGCTAAGATATACGTGGTACGATTTTCCGGCCCTGCTCTCGGGCGGCATGGAGCAGCTGGCGGAGTATGGCTTGCAGCGCTTTGCTCAGGCGATGGGCCGAGTGACACTCGCGATGGACCGCTTCATCCTCGCAGCCCATTCGGGGGGCGGCATGCCGGCCGTCGACGTCGTCGCAGGCGCCCGGCGGCCACCCGATGAACTCTTTGTATTCGACGGACTCTATGGCAGGGATCCTGCCACGGGCAACCCGATGCAGGGCCTCGAAGTCATCGACCGATGGCTCGGCGAGCGGCTGGCGCAGGAGCCGGAGCGCGAAGGCGCGCTGCGGGTGATCTATATCGAACAGCAGACCGGCCCGTTCTCGCGCCGCGTGGCGGAGCTGATCGCAAGCCGTTTGGTGAATGTCGCCCTGGCTTCGGTGCTTCGGCGCCGCTATCGGGTCGAGGCGTCGCGGGTCCAGCATTCGCAGATCGCGCGGCGATGCCTGCCCGAGCTGCTGGCAGGGTCCGATGCAGAATTCGACTGGTCGCGATGAACCGAAGGGAAAGGACCATGACCTACCACCACATTTGGGTGAAGCCGCTTTCGACGGCGGTTGGCGCCGAGATCGGCGACATCGATCTGGCGACACCGCCGGCAGAGCCGGCGCTGGCCGAAATCCGCCATGCCTTTGGCGAGCACGGCGTCATTTTCTTCCGCGACCAGCAGCTGACGCCGGAGCAGCACCTCGGCTTTGCCCGGTGCTTTGGCGGCATCGACATCAACCGCTTCTTTGCGACGGTGCCCGGCTATCCGATGATCGCCGAAGTGCGTAAGGAGCCAGAGCAGCAGCAGAACATCGGCAATGGCTGGCACGCCGACCACAGCTACGATCTGGTGCCGGCGATGGGTTCGATGCTCTATGCCCGCAAAGTGCCGGCGACCGGCGGCGACACATTGTTCGCCAGCATGTACGCCGCCTATGACGCGCTCTCGGACGGGCTCAAGGCGACCCTCGACGGGTTGCGGGCCTTGCATTCGAGCCGGCACGTCTTCGGCGCCGAGGCCCACGCGCGACGCGGCGACCTCAAGGATCGCATCGGCAACCCGGGGCTGGCGACGCAGGACGTCATCCACCCCGTGGTCATCCGCCACCCGGAAACCGGTCGCAAGGCGCTCTATGTCAACCCGGGTTTCACCCTGCGCTTCGACGGGTGGACCGACGAGGAATCGCGCCCGCTGCTCGACTACCTCTACCGGCATGCGGTGAGGCCCGAGTTCACTTGCCGCTTTCATTGGCGCGCGGGTTCCCTCGCCTTCTGGGACAACCGATCGACCTGGCACTTTGCGGTCAACGACTATCACGGCGAGCGCCGCCTCTTGCATCGGATCACGATCGAGGGCGTGCCACTGAATTGAAGGTCAGCTATGTCTCGAATCTTGCTGCGTCTTCTCGCCGCGCTCGGCTCCGCGAGCGCCGTCGTCCCGCTCGCGCAAGCGCAACTGCTGACCCACCGCGATCTCTCTTATGCGATGGCCAAAACGATCGCGGAGACCGCGATCGACAGCTGTGCCGCCAAGGGCTACGCCGTCTCGGCCGTCGTGGTCGACCGCGCCGGCGAAGTCGTCGTCGCGATGCGCGCCGACAATGCCGGCCCGCACACGATGGAGAATGCTCGGCGCAAGGCTACACCGCGCGCAGCTTTCGCACCTCGACTACCGCCTATGCGAAACGCTTTGCCGATAACGACCCCGTGGTTCGTCAGCAGGTGACATTGCCCAACGTCATCGCCATTCCCGGTGGGCTCCCGGTCAAATTCGGCGACGAGGTCATCGCCGGGGTCGGCATCTCCGGCTCGCCGGGCGTCGACGAGCCGTGCGTCCAGGTCGGGCTTGACAAGGTTGCCGATCAGCTCAAATGACCCGGTTCAGGCGACGCGGTAGCGCTTGAGCCACTCGAGCATGCGCTGCCAGCCATCCGTCGCCGGCCCTCCCTGTAGGAAGGGCGATAGTCCGAGTGGAACGCGTGCGGGGTCTCAGGATAGACGATGATCTCCGCGGTCTTGCCGGCCGCCTTCAGCGCCTCGCGCATGCGTTCGACCGAGGCGACCGGGATGCCGGGGTCGGCCCCGCCGTAAAACCCGAGGACCGGCGCCCTGAGGTCGGCGACCAGGTCGATCGGATCCTTCGGGCGGTACTCGCGGTCCCATTGGCGGATCGCCGAGTTGCCGGCGTCGGCCGGCGTCCAGCCGACGAGCAGCGGCCCTCTATACCAGGCGACCCCCGCCTTGACGGCGGGATTGCCCGCCGCGTAGAGCCACTTGACGGCCGCCCCGGCAGAAACCGGTGATCCCCAGCCGCTCGACATCGGCCTTCTTCGTGGCCCCGGCACGGGCGATCGCCGAATCAATGTCGGTGGCGACTTGGGAACCGAGGATCTTCGCGGTGACCGTGTCGAGGATCGTCTGGAGGTCGGTCATCGTGTTGACGTCGACTTCGCGGGCAAAGAGCTCGGGTGCGGTCGCGAAATAGCCGAGCTTCGCCAGGCGCACGCACGTCCCGGACATGGGCGTGGACGCCGAAGACCTCGTTCAGCACGACGATCGTTGGGAACGGGCAGCCCGTCTCGGGCATCGCACGAAAGCTGGGAAGCATGCGTCAACGACCGGGATGCGCACGTCCCGCGCGCGAGACCCTTGGTGTCGGTGGTGATCGTCGTCGCCGCCACCGGCTGCCCGGCCAGCGCGAAGCCGGCGCTGAGCCCGCCGGCGATCATGCCGCGCCGCGAGAAGCGCGTGCTCGGCGTCAAGCTCAACAGCTGCGATCGCGTCAGATCCAAGGCCGTCCTCCCTTGCTTTGGCTTTCGTGAGCGGCCAGTCTGGAAGCGGCCGGCGGGAATGGTCAAGGAGCCGAGGAATGAAGGAAGGATTTCGCATCTACGACACCGATACGCATATCGATCCGGGCGCCGATGTGCTGGAGAAATACGTCGATCCCGGCTTTCGCCCGCGACTCGACGACTTGGCGCCCTATCGCCGCGCGATCAAATCGCGCAGCGTCGATGGTGGCATCCGCCACACCTATAGCTTTGCCCACAAGGCCTATGAGCGCACCTTGGGCGAGGCCGAGCCGCGTCCCGGATCGGCCGACGGCCGTGTGTGGCGCGGCGAAAGGCGACCGAGCCCCGGAGTGGTCGACGACCGCTCCGACAACCGCGTCCTCGACATGGACGCGGAAGGCTCGGACGTGCATTTCCTCGTCCCCTCGGTGTGGACGAGCGTCGTCGGGTTGCCCGACCTGTCGCTCGAAATCGGGCTGATCCGCGCCTACCACCGCTTCATGCACGAGTTTTGCGGGCCGTTCCCAGATCGGCTCAAAGGCCCGATCGTCGCCTCAACGCGCGACATCGCCGAGGCGGTGCGTGAAATTCGCAAATGGGGTCGCTCGAAATGGGCGGTCGCGGTGCAGCCCTTGCTCGACAACGACCGTCCTGTCGATCATCCGGACCTCGCACCGATCTGGCGCGCCGCCGAGGAGCACGATCTGGCGATCGTGCACCACAGCTTTACGTGGTCACCCCCCTATTTTCCCGGCTACGAGGACATGTGGGACAATGTCTATCTGGCGCGGCTCTGCTCGCATCCATGGGGCGCGATGCGCTTCATGGCCGGTTTTCTCGCCGGCGGCATATTGGACCGCTATCCCGGCCTGCGGCTCTGCGTGCTCGAGTGTGGGTTCGGCTGGCTGCCGTTCTGGGTGCGGCGCATGGACGAACAGGTCAGTTACGTCGGCCGCACGGCCAAGCTCAGGCACCTGCCAAGCGAGCATTTCGCAGCCGGGCGGGTGTTCTGCAACATCGAGGCGCACGAGCACGAGCCGATGTTCAACATGGTCACCGGCGCGCTCGGCGACGGGGTCCTGATGTTCGGCTCGGACTATCCGCACTACGAATCCTGGTTCCCCCACTCGATCGACAAAATCTTGGAGTGGTCGAGCCTCGGGCAAGAAGTGCGGCGTAAACTCTTCTGGGAGAACGCAACGCGCTGCTTCAAGCAAACCTAGAGTACGGCGACGGCCTCGATCTCGATCAGGAACTCGGGCTGCGCCAGTGCGGCGACCGCGACCATGGTGCTCGCCGGCATCTTCTTGCCGAAGAACTCCTCGCGGATCGCCGCGTAATCGGCGCGGTGGCGGATGTCGGTCACATAAGTGTTGACCTTGACAATGTTCGCCATCGTGCCGCCGCCGGCTTCTACTTGGGCCTTAACCGCTTGCAGCACGGCGCGCGCCTGGGCCTTGAAGTCGCCGGGATAGGACGCACCGCCTTTTTCGTCATAAGCGACTTGACCGGCGATGTAGAGGATCGTCTCCGCACCGGTTACCTTGACGGCCTGCGAATAGGCCGGCGGATCAAATACTCCGCGGGCGGCGTACTGCTCGATTTTGGGCATATCGTGGCCTCCTCTCTAATGGAGTTGTGGGATCAATTTCGCCCAGCGATCCAGCACGGGTAGAATTTCGTCCGCTCTGGCCGGCGGCAGGCGCACATTCATCCGCGCCACGCCGAGATCGCGGTACCGCTTCAGGCGATCCGGGTCCTCCGGTGCGCCGCCAAGGGTCACCGATAAAGACTTCGGATCGCGGCCGGCCTCCTCCGCCATCTGCCGAAAACGCGGCAGGAAGTCCTCCGCCTCGCCCGATCCGGCGCTCGATGCTTGTGGGATGATGCCATCGCCATAGCGGATCGCGCGGCGCGCGGCGTAGCGGAAGGCGCCGCCGACGATGATCGGCGGGTGCGGCTTCTGCACCGGTTTGGGCCAGGTCATCATCGGCGGGAAATCAACCAGCTCGCCGTGATATTCAGGCTTTTCGTTGGTCCAGATCGCCTTCATCGCCTCGATCTGCTCGCGCAATTTCTTGAAGCGAGTCTCGTAGACCGTGCCGTGGTCCTCCATCTCCTCGGCGTTCCATCCGCCGCCGATGCCAAAGATAAAGCGCCCGCCCGAGACCTGGTCGAGCGAGGCGACGAGCTTCGCGGTCTGGATCGTGTCGGGCTGGATGACCAGGCAAACGCCGGTGGCGAGCTTGAGCCGCCTAGTCGCGGCCGCCGCCGCGCTCAATGTGACGAACGGATCCATCACGTCGTAGTACTGCCGTTCTAGTTCGCCGCCGGTCGGCACGTTAAAGCGCCGGGTCACCGGAATGTGCGAGTGCTCTGCCACCCAGAGCGAGTCGAAACCGCGCTCTTCGAGCGCTGCCCCGAGGTCAGCGGGCGAGATCGAGTATTCGGTGAAGAAGATCGAAGCGCCGATGTCCATGGATTTGGCCTCTCCTTACGTGGCTGTGC
>DASQCY010000356.1:0-3756 GCA_035634495.1 Allostellaceae bacterium | reverse complement strand
CACCGTGGTGCTGAAAGGCGACAGCCTTGCCGCCGCCCGCGAGGCGGCCGATAAGCTCGCCCGGGAGCGCGGGCTGGTGCTCGTCCACCCCTATGATGATGCCAATGTCATCGCCGGCCAGGGGACGATCGGTCTCGAGCTACTCGCCGACCGGCCGGAGCTCGATACGCTCGTCGTGCCGATCGGCGGCGGCGGTCTGATATCCGGAATTGCCGTCGTCGCCAAGGCACTTAAGCCCGGGATCGAAATCCTCGGCGTCCAGTCGACGCTCTACCCCTCGATGTATCGCCTGCTCCGCGGCGAAGACCCGGGGCCGCCTGCTGCGGCGGCGACACTTGCGGAAGGGATCGCCGTCAAGGAACCGGGCCGGCTGACACGCCAAATCGTCAAGGCGCTGGTCTCCGAGATCCGGCTCGTCGACGAGATCATGCTCGAAGGCGCCGTTGAGACCCTCCTCGAGCGGCAAAAGCTCGTGGTCGAGGGCGCGGGTGCGGCCGGTCTAGCCGCAGTGCTCGCCGCACCCGAACGATTTCGCGGCCGCCGGGTTGGGATCGTGATCACCGGCGGCAATATGGACTCGCGGCTGCTCGCCTCGATCCTGATGCGCGGGCTAGTGCGCGAGGGCCGGCTCGTCCGCCTGCGTTGCGAACTGCCCGACGTGCCCGGCGCGCTGTCACGCCTGTCGGGGGTGATCGGCAAGCACGCCGGCAACATCGTCGAGGTGCACCACCAGCGGCTGTTCCATGACACCTCGGTCAAACGCGCCGAGCTCGATGTCGTGGTCGAGACCCAAAACCGACGCCATGTCGAGGTGCTGATCGGAGCACTGGTCGCGGCCGGCTTCCCGACGCAGTTACTGTTAAGCTCAGCCGACGATCAGCACGCCGCGAATAACGGCTAGCCTGATCCGTCCACCCGGAACAACCGTCCGCGATGCTGCGCGGGATCTGCCATATGGGTGTGCCCATGACCGCCAACTTCGGCTTTGTTCCGAGGTCCTTTCGCGCCGCTGGGATGCCCGATCCAGCAACCCTGCCCGAGGCATATCAAGGGGTGTTGTGGCGTCGCACCTTGGCGTATTTCATCGACCTCTGCTGTATCGGCGTCGTTGTCGTATTGTTCTGGATCGCCTTTGCTGTGCTTTGGGTGGTCAGCTTCGGGTTGTTGGGGCCGCTATTGTGGTTTCTGTTCGGGCTGATCCCCCTTGCTTATCACACCCTACTGCTGAGCGGCCCTCGATCGGCGACCTGGGGAATGCGATGCTTCGATGTCGAACTGCGCTCGGTGACCGGCGAGCGCCCGGGGTTCCTGCAGGCGCTGGCGCAGACCGCTCTCTTCTACATCACCATTGGCGCGACTTGCTCGCTGATCCTATTGTTCGTGCTGTTCAACCGGCGCAGGCGCACCCTGCATGATGTGCTCGCCGGCACCGTGATGGTACGCACCTTTCCGATCTAGAGACGCTCGTCTCGTACCACCTTCAATTACCGTTCGTCGGCGCCGTCCAGGCTGATTTGCCTATCGCTCGCACGAAAAAGGCGCGGAACTTGCGCCATGGAGAGTTTTCCCACGCCTGGAGTCGGGCCGCGAGGTTGGCCCGGATGCGATCCCGCTCCGCTATGGCCTGTTGCCGTTCGCTCGCGGCCGCGTTCAATTCGGACCGCGCTATTTGAACTGCCTGGGAACTCTGCTCAATCCACAATCCCGCGGCGGCTTGCAAGGACGCCAAGTCGCGTTCCCATCCGTCGCGCTCTGCGTCCCATTCAGCACGCGTCTGCGTCAACTCTGCCCTCAGCGCCGCGGTCTCCACGCGGGAGGCAATAGCTTGCGCCTCGGCCTCTGTCAGAGCCCGCGACAGCGTCTGTCGTTCGGCGGTAAATCGCCGCGTCTCGTCGTCGAGAGCCGCACGCAGCTGGACGATCTGGTCCCTGAGGCGCCGCGCCTCAGTCGACGCTGCGGCCAAGTCAGATTGCGCTGCACCGCGTTCGCCTTCGAGCCGGTAGATTGCCGCGTCCTTTTCTGTGCTGCGCTCGCGCTCAGACACCAGTTCCCGGCTCACTCGCCTGACCGCGGCGCGGGTTGCCGCGAGTGGCGACGTCAGATCCCGGCCAGCAAGCAATGGCATTGTGCTGGGATCCGCGTGCGATTTCTTCCCGTCGAACATCTCTATCGGATGCAGCATCAGGAAGCGTAGATCCCGAGGATAACCTCGCTCCTCGAGGTCTTGGTATGCCGCCTCGATGCCGGGGAAAGTTGCAATAAACGCCTCGAGGCTCCAAAGAACTTCGAACCGGCGGAGACCATCAATCGGGTCGAGCTCGCGATCCGCGTTCGCCTCGAGCCAGCTAACCGTAGCCTCGGACTCAAAGGCCGGGTCCGAGAGATAAATTTTCCTGTCGCGGATCTCGGTTTTTGCAGCGACGGGTCTTCCGTCCCGAAGCGCGTCCAGCACGTCGTGGAAACCGAGCGGGTAGGTCAGGTTGAAAAACGCGTCATGGATTTGCAGGACGCCGTTCGTCTCGACAATGGTCACCGTGTGGGTGATGCTGCCTGTTAAGCCGAATTCATAGCACCAAGAACAAAAGCCCTTTTTGGTGAAGGCTCGCCACAGCGCCAACGCCGTCCCCCGACCGGTAGACCTAGTAGCCGCCGGGGTTTCCCGGTAGACCTTGCGTCGTAGCCTGTTCAGGCGCCGTGAACCGTTTTTCAAGTCGAGGCATTCCTCGTTGCGAAGTGAGATGACCAAGCGAGCTTCAAGATACCCGCTCGTCGCCGTCGGCGTCATCCGGTCGAGCGGGCCAGTGTTATTCGGCGTTTGATATTCGCTGCAGCGCTGAGCATCATCATAGAGATGCGATCCCTTCGGTCAGGCTCGACCGCCTGTATTCTCGGCCTCGTTTGTTGCTTTGACACCGGCTGCGACAGTATTCCCCACGCTGTCGGCCTCGCGGGGCGATGCGCGGACATCATGCAGCGCGCCTTCCCGAGTGCAACGATCGAGATCGGCAAGAGCGAAGCCTCGGCGACCGGTCTGACCTCGATCGTTGCTCGCGTCGAGGGGGTCAGGAGCGATATCCCTCCAGAAGGACCTCTAACGCGCGATTTGGCTGTCGAGTGCCAGTTTGATAACAACATCCTAACGGGCTTCCGCTGGACAGCGGGCCCGCTACATTGATCGGCAAGAAGATGGCGGGACCGCCCAAGGCTGGCGCGGCCCCAAGCTTTCGGCCATACTTGGGAGCATCAGCCGACCGGCAACGCGGCGCAGAGAGGAATGCGATGGACTTTGTGCCGGAAACGGAAAACCGGCGAAAACGCGAGCAAGCTCAGCAAATTTCGCGCGCCACGGAGATGGACGGCTTGCTGGCCGGGTCATTCCGACAATTCTTTGCCACCTCACCGGTCGCCTGCCCCTACGTACCGGGCCGCGCCGAGCGCAAGTTGATCGTCGAACTCGGCGGGAGCGGCGGCGCAGCCTTTTACGACGATCTCTCGCGTGCCGGGTTTCGGCGTAGTCACCGCTTCGCCTATCGGCCGGCCTGCCGCGGCTGCTCTTCCTGTGTACCGGTACGGATCGTCGTCGAGCGTTTTCGCCATACCCGGTCGACCCGGCGGGTACGTAACGCCAACCGGGACATTTGCGGCAGTCTGGTTACCGCGCGCGCCACACCGGAGCAATTCAGACTGTTCTCGGCTTATCAGCGCATGCGCCACGGCGACAGCGACATGGCATCGATGCGCTACGGCGATTACCGG